>NZ_JBHTSF010000034.1:0-70360 GCF_042795295.1 Streptomyces sp. NPDC056486 | reverse complement strand
CGATGGCCGGGCTCCCGGCGCGCCCCTACCGCGGAGGAGATTCACCACACAGACGGAGCCCCGGCCCGGGCCGGCGCTCCCTTGTTCTGTGTGGTGCTTGTCAACAGCTGTACCTGCCAACTGCTATGCGGCAGCGGCGCTCTGCGGAATCACCCACGCCGGGTCCCGGGGCTCCACCTTGTTGGCGAAGGCCACGAGCTGGGCGTACGCGGCCAGGTCGGCCATCGCGGACTGGATCCGCGGCAGCGCGGTGTCCGCCGCCGGGTCGTCGATCCGCTCCAGCCAGCGACTGATCAGCGCCGCCACCGCGAGAGTGCGCTCACGCATGTCGTGGCAGATGCCGAGCGGGCCGCCCGTCAGGGCCTGACGGGTGTACGCCTGCCACAGCTCGGCCGAGTGCGGCACCTCGCCGAGGCTGATGCCCGAGCGGTAGAGCCGGTCGTAGTCGAGCCTGCTGTACCAGGCGGCGGTCTCCTCGGTGAGGGTGCCCGTCGCGAGGATGTCGGCCACCTGGGTCAGCATCCGGGCGGCGTTGCCGAGCCGGTCACGTGCCGCCGCCGCGTACACAGCGGAAGCGGCAAGGCCGTCGCCGTGCTCGGCGAGTTCGAGAGCCCGGCACAGTTCACTGGTGGCCGCGGTCAGTTCGGTCCCCGCCGCCTGCGCGAGCTGCTTCTTGTCGCGCAGATCCTCCTCGCTGAGGGCGAGGAGCTTGTTGCATACTGCGCTCATATCCTGTTGCTCCTTTCCTGTCCGGCGCCGGCGACGGCGCCGGGGGTCATACCGAGGATGTTGATGACGGCCAGCGTCTGGCCGTAGATCCGGATGCGGTCGAACGCGGTGAGCAACTGCCAGGCCACACGCTGCCAGTCGGCGGGCCCCGCTTCGGCGGCCTGGGCCGCGAAGCCGTCGAGCTCCGACGAGAACCCGGTCAGCTCGGTCACGAAGTGGCCGTACGCCGCCTCGTCCCCGCCCTCTTCGTAGCGCCGGGCGACGGCCTCGACGGCTGCCTGGTCCAGCTGGACCAGGTCCGCGTCGCGGGCGGCGCCGAGCGTCTCGCGCACCGGGATGCTCCCGCCGCCCGCGACACGCAGCCGCTCGTCGTGGACCGGGTAGAAGCCCAGTTCCTGGGCGACGCGGTGCGAGGTGCGGTACTCCACCAGTGCGGCCCGGACGGCGGCGGCAGCACAGCGCACCCGAAGGGCGGCCTGACGCACGTCGTTGAGCTCCAGGTCGGAGTGCATCAGGTGAAGCTCACTGCCCGCCCGCATGAAGTGGGCCGAGCCGGTGGCGATGGGACCGTCCACGCGCTCGTACAGCGACTGGTCGGCCACGCTGCCGTCAGGCAGGCTGGGGGCTTTGTTGCAGACCCTACTCATATAGGTCGTGCCTCCTTGGTTGTCCTATGTCGGTCGTGCGATGTTGCGACGCCCGGCATCCGGCGTCCGACGGGAAACCGCACCAAACCGGTGGACGGCATTCCACGAATGTCGTAGTGACAGCCGGTGCGATGCCCGATGGCCGGTACGCGGGATCCGAGCGGTAGAGGGATGCTCGCAGCGCGTCCCGGGGGGCGATCCTCGAAATCGGGCACCGCCGGACAGGTCCGGATGGCCTCGGCCAGGCGACGGTCACACGGGGTCGCCCGGCGCGGGCCGGTGCGGAGGACGCGAACCATGCCAGTGGGTACGGGGGCGGCGGGACACTCGCCGGACGGGGAACTGCGGCAGGCGGCAGCAGACGTCGGCCCGGTCGGATCCGTGGACACGGCCGACGCACTGGCCGCGCTGCTGCGGCAGTTGCGCAGGCGCGCCGCGCGCAGGAACGGGGGCGCCCAGCTCACCTACCGTCAGCTGGCGGCGCGAACGGGCTGGGCACACGGGGTGATCGGCGACTACTTCGCGGGCAAGACCCTTCCGCCGACGGAGCGTTTCGACACCCTCGTCCAGTTGCTCGGAGCCACCGGCCACGAGCTGCGACTCCTTGCGACGGCCCGCGACCGGGTGGAGGAAGCACGTCGCTCCCGCACGGCAGCGGGCGGCCGCACGGGCCCGCCCGGCACGGACGGTGCCGGTTGCCTGCCGCCCGTCCCTCGCCAGTTGCCCGCGGACATCCCCGAACTCCCCGGCCGGACAGGGGAACTGGACGCGCTCGACGTGCTCCGTCCCGCGCCACGGGGCGGCGGCCCCCTCGTGGTCGCACTCGACGGCCCCGGCGGCGTCGGAAAGTCGGCGCTCGCCGTGCACGCGGCCCATCGGCTCGCCGAGCGGTTCCCCGACGGTCAGCTCTACGCGGACCTGCGGGGCTCACGCCGAGACGAGCATCCCGTCCCGCCCGCTGTCGTCCTCAGGCGGTTCCTCTCGGCGCTGGGTGCGCCGAGGCCGTATCCAGGCAGCGAGGCGGACGCGGCGGCGGGTTACCGCACGCTGCTCACCGAGCGTCGGGTGCTGATCGTCCTCGACAACGCCCTGGACGCGGCCCAGGTACGTTCCCTGCTGCCCGCGGCGCACGGCTGCACCGTCCTCGTCACCAGCCGCGGTGTCCTCGCCGCCCTGAACGGCACCGTCCACCTCCACCTCACGCCCCTGCCACCCCCGGCGTCCGTGGCGGTGCTCGGCCTCTGGGCGGGATCGGGGCGGCTGACCGCCGAACGCGGCGCCGCCGAGGCGATCGCGCGGCACTGCGGTCACCTGCCCCTGGCGCTGCGCATCGCGGGCGCCCGCCTGGCGGCACGCCCCCGGTGGCCGGTGCGGGAACTCGCCGACCGGCTCGCCGACCCCGCGCGCCGCCTTGCGGAACTGTCCTTCGCGGATCTGGACATGTACGCGGCCCTGGAGGCGGGCCACCGGGAGCTGCTGGCCCGCGGCCCCAGCGGCCGGGCAGCGGCTCTCGCGCTGCCTCTCCTTGCGTCGGGGCAGGGGGAGTTGACGGTGGCTCAGGCAGCGGTGACGACCGGCGGGGCGTCGGCGGCGACCGAGGCGATCCTGGAGCAGCTGGTCGACGTGCAGTTCCTGGAGTCCTGGGCCCCGGGCCGCTACCGCTTCCACCCGCTCACCCGTCTGTTCGCCCTGCACTCTGGGCTTCAGACTGCGGCCCCGGATCGATGAACACCGTCAAGCATCCCAGTAGTTGAGCGGCGCCGACCCGACGCTGTGCCCGCGGCGGTCAAGGACCCGTCCCGCGTGCTTGACCGTGCGCAGCACCACGGCGCGCTCCGTGATCCGCAGATCCAGGTGGGCGAGGCGGCTGTTGAGCAGTGCTTCGGTGGTGTGGACCTCGGACAGGTCCGGCAGCCAGATGTCGAGCATCAGATTGTGCGCGCCCGCCGTGATGCTGCACATGCGCAGACCGGGCAGGGTGCGCAGTGCGCTCACCGTCTCATCGAGATGCTGGGCGGGCACCGAGCCGAAGTAGACGACGGAGACCGGGAAGCCGGTCAGCGGCCGGGCAAGAGCGCAGCGCAGCGAGAGCCGCCCGGTGTCGGTCAGGACGCGCAGCCGGCGCCTGACGGTCGCGGCGGATGCGCCGACGGTTTCGGCCAGGTCCGTCAGGGGCATCCGGCCGTCGGCGCCGAGCGCGAGGGCGATCCGGCGGTCGAGGGGCCGCAGCGGTTCGGCGGGCAGCGCGGGCCGCTCCACGGCGAGCGCGGTCCGCTGCTGCCGGGTGAGACTGCGCAGCCGCCACGAGGCCCCTTCGAAGGGCGCCGCGGTGATGACATGGCTGCGCACGGCGCGTACCCCCGGCAGCTGCGACACCCGCTCGCCGGAGAGCCGGGCGAGGCCGTCGAGGTCGACGGCAGCGACGATCGCGAGCAGATCACGCTCGCCCGAGGTCTGCTTGAGGCTCAGTACATAGGGGTCGCGGGCGAGCTGCCCGATGGTGTCCTCGCTCAGCCGCCCGCCCATGTCGATCTCGACCTGGGCGTAGACACCCTCGTCGTGGCCGGGGGACAGATAGCCGTCGACCCAGGCGATGCCCGCGCGCACCATGCGGTCCCAGCGGCGGGCGACCGTCACCGCGTCGACCTCCAGGACCTCGCCCACCCGTACCCAAGGCACCCGGGGCTGGATCTGCAGGGCGTGCACGATGGCCAGATCCAGCTCGTCCAGGGGATGTGGCTGCTGCCGTGTGTCCATGAGAGGTGCCAAATCCTGCGTGGAAGCCGATGTAGTGAAGGATTCCGGCGATTTTACACAGCTGTGATCCCTGATACCGAGGATCGTCGGCCATGAGCCACGAACAGTTCTCCTCCCTGCGCATCATCCGGGCCCGTCTTGTCGACGGCACCGGCGCGGACCCCGTGACGGACGCCGTCATCGACATCGACGAGGACGGCACGATCGTCCACGCCGGACCGGCAGCCACGGCTCCGGAGGCCCCCGCCAGGGCCAGGACCGTGGACGCGGCAGGCCGCACGGTCCTGCCGGGATTCATCGACACCCATGTCCACCTCGCCATCGAATCTCCCCGGCAGATGGTCCGCCGGCACGAGAGCGACCAGACCCTGGAGACGTTCCGCACCGCCGAGCGGCTGCGCATCACCCTGGAGGCGGGCATCACCACCGCCCGTGACCTGGGCGGTCTCCAGGCCGGCTACCGGGACGCGGTCGCGGCGGGCCTGACCACAGGGCCCCGGCTGCACACGGCGGTCCGCATCCTCAGCCACACCGGAGGCCACGCTGACTTCCGCTCGGAGTGCGGCTTCGACCCCAGCGCCGGCGTGGGCGAGATCGCCGACACCCCGGACGAGGTACGCGTTGCGGTGCGCCGCCTGCTCCGCTCCGGCGCCGACGTGATCAAACTCTGCGCGACCGGCGGGATGAGCAGTCCCTACGACCAGCCCGACGACGAGGGTCTGACCGTCGAGGAGATCCGTACGGTCGTCGACGAGGTGGCCCGGCACGGCGGCCGCCCCGTGGCGGCCCACGCACAGGGCACCGCGGGCATCGTCAACGCGATCCGCGGCGGCGTGAGCAGCGTCGAGCACGGCTACGGCCTCACCGCGCAGGCGCGTGAACTGGCCGGCGAGAACGGCACGTTCGTGGTGCCGACCCTGTCGACGGTGTTCGACGGCATCGACCGCTCGACCATGCAGCCCTT
Organism: Streptomyces sp. NPDC056486; assembly: GCF_042795295.1. Lineage (NCBI taxonomy): Bacteria > Bacillati > Actinomycetota > Actinomycetes > Kitasatosporales > Streptomycetaceae > Streptomyces > Streptomyces sp. NPDC056486. Next base: position 65,263 of record NZ_JBHTSF010000034.1, on the reverse strand, counting down.
CCACTACGAGAAGAAGATCCGCTGGTCCGGCATCACCCGGGAGAACATCGCGGCGGCCATCTCCGACGGCGTGCGGATCGCGATGGGCACCGACGCGGCGATGGTGCCGCACGGCCGCAACCTGCGCGAGCTCTCCCACCTCGTGTCACTCGGCATGACCCCGGCCCGGGCCATCGAGACGGGCACCCGCAGCGCCGCCGAACTCCTGGGCCTCTCCGCGGAGATCGGCACTCTGGAGACCGGCAAGCACGGCGACCTGGTGATGTGCGACGGGGATCCGCTCGCGGACATCTCGCTCCTTTCCGACCCGGCGCGCGTCGTGCTCGTCGCCCAGCGCGGCGCCGTACGCAAGGACACGCTCGGCCTGGCACAGGCCCGCCCCGCGGTGAGCGGCGCGCCATCAGAAGGAGCCACCGGATGAGCACCTCGGTCACCTCCGCGAAGACGCCGCCGGGCGGGCCGCCCAAGCGGTCCGTGCTCGACAAGGTCATGAACGGCATCGAGCGCGCGGGCAACAAACTGCCCCACCCGGTGCTGCTCTTCCTCGGCCTTTTCCTGATCATCGGCACGGTCTCGACGGCCCTCGCCGCCACCGACGCCACCGTCACGGTGCCGGGCGAGGACGAGACACTCGCGGTCAAGGGCCTGTTCAGCGGCGAGGGCGTGCGCTGGCTGCTCGAGAACTTCATCCCGAACTTCACCGGCTTCCCCTCGCTCGGCACCGTCCTGCTGATGATGGCCGCGGTCGGCGTGGCCGAGAAGACGGGCCTCCTCGAGACGGCCGTACGCGCCTCCATCGCGCGGGCCCCCAGGCGGCTGCTTCCCTACCTGGTCGCCTTCGTGGCCTGTCAGGCGCACCTGATGAGCGATGTGGCGATCCTGGTCATCCCGCCGCTGGCCGCACTCGCCTTCAAGAACGCGGGCCGCAACCCGATCGCCGGTCTCATCGGCGGCTTCGCCTGCACCTGCGCGGGCTACGCCGCGGGCTTCTCGATCGGCGCGCTCGACGCGCTCTACACCGGCATCACGCATCAGGCCGCCGCGGTCGTGCCCAGCGGCGAGAGCGCCCCCACGCACATCCTCATCAACTACTTCTACACGGCGGCGGCCAGCTGCGTGCTCGCCCTGATCGGCGGGTTCCTGATCTCGCGCGTCCTGGAGCCCCGGCTGCCCCAGCCGGACCCGGACGCCGAAGCTGAGGCTGAGGCTGAGGAGGAGAGCCGGGCCGAGGGTGAGGCAGGCACGGACGCGGCGGGGACCACGCGCCCCTCCGTCATCGTCACCGCCAGGCAGCGCACGGGCCTGCTGCGCTCAGGTCTCGCCGTCCTGCTCTACGCAGCCGTCGTGGTCACCTGTTGGCTGCTGCCGGGCTCCCCGTTGCGCGGCGAGGGCGGTGCGCTGGTCCCGTCGCCGGTCCTCGACGGCATCGTGCCGCTGCTGTTCGTCGCGTTCGTCCTCGCCGGCGTCGTCTACGGCCGTACCGTCGGCACGCTCAAGCGTGCCGAGGACGCTCCCCGCATGATGGCCGAATCGATCACCGGAATGTCCGGCTACATCGTGCTGATCCTGGTGATCTCCCAGGTCATCGGCGTGTTCGACTGGTCCAACGTCGGCACGCTGCTCGCGGTGAACGGCGCGAACCTCCTGGAGTCCGCGGGCCTCACCGGCTTCACGGGCCTGGTCCTGTTCGTCCTCCTGGTCTGCGTCCTGAACCTGTTCGTCACCTCGGGCTCGGCCCTGTGGTCCCTGGTCGCGCCGGTCTTCGTCCCGGCGTTCCTGCTCCTCGGCATGGAACCCGCCGTCACCCAGGCGGCGTTCCGGATCGGTGACTCCGCGACCCAGATGATCACGCCGCTCAATCCGTACGTCTTCCTGATGCTGACGATCCTGCGCCGCTACGAACCCGGGGCGCAGCTCGGCACGGTCCTGTCACGCCTCTCGGTGTTCGTGGTCCCGTTCCTGATCGCCTGGCTCGCGGTACTCGGCCTCTTCTACGGCCTGGATCTGCCGCTCGGCCCCGGCGCTGACATCCACCGCTGATCCGGGGACGGCACGAATCTGCTTGTCCCACCGAACCGGACAACTCTAGAGTGGAAGCACTTCGACGAGACGTTCCCCGGAAGCACGCCGCAGAGCGAGAGCGTCCCACCTCACTGAGGTGCCGAAGGGGCGGCAGCCTACTTTGTCGACCCTTCTTCGGAGGTCTCCGTCATGAACGTCGGTATCGGTCTGCCCATCGGCGACCCTGCCACCCTGCTCACCTGGGCCCAGCGCGCTGATGCGGGTCCCTTCAGCACGCTCGGCCTGCTCGACCGCCTCGTCTACGACAATCCCGAACCCCTGGTGGCGCTCGCCCTTCTCGCGGGTGCCACCTCGCGGATCCGCGTCCAGACCGAGGTCCTGCTCGCCCCGCTGCGCGACACCGCCCTCCTCGCCAAACAAGCCGCCACCTTGGACCAGATGTCCGGTGGCCGCCTGGTCCTCGGCCTGGGTGTCGGCGGCCGGGACGACGACCACCAGGTCACGGGTATCGACATGCGCACCCGAGGGCGGCGCCTGGACGAGCAGATGGCGGTCATGCGCCGCCTGTGGTCCGGCGAGCCGTACGGGGACGGCGTCGGCCCGATCGGCCCCGCGCCCGCCCGCCCCGGCGGCCCCGAGGTGCTCTTCGGCGGCTTCAAGCCCGCCGCGATCGAACGCGTCGCACGCTGGGGCGACGGCTTCCTCGCCGCCGCGCCGCCTTCCTGGGCAGGCGGACTGTTCGACACGGCCCGCAAGTTCTGGAAGGAGTACGACCGCGACGGCGAACCGCGCATCGTCGCGCAGATCAACGTCGCGCTCGGCCCCGAAGATGTGGTCCATGACGCCCAGACGAACATGCACGCCTATTACGCCTTCAGCGGCATGGCCGACCGTATGGTCGCCGGGCTGTGCACCACACGGGCCGAGATCCGCGAGGCGATCGCCGGTTTCACCGACCTCGGCGCCGACGAGGTGATGCTCTACTGCTACGGCCTCGACCCGAACCAGGTGGACCGCATCGCCGAGCTCCTGTGACGGTGCGATGACGGGTATCTGACCGTCCGCGAACCCCGGCCTCCCGGCGATCTCCTTCGCCGGGGGGCTGTTGTGCTGTTTTCCGGCAAATCCCTCTCGCCGCATGGCCCGCCGGAGGACTATGAGTGACCTGCCGATGGCACTCGGTCGCACAGGCCCGAGGCCGTATGGCGGCTCGGAGGGGGACCATGCTGCTGCCCGACAACCCGATTTCAGGTCCGGACGGAGACCGTTTCGGGTTCAGTACCCACGCCAAGGTGCTCTGCGACGCGATCGCGTCCGCCGATGACCTGCCGCTGACCATCGGGGTCTTTGGGCCCTGGGGGATGGGCAAGTCGAGTTTCATGAAGGTCTGCGAAGGTCTGTTGAGGGCTCGTGGCACCCGGACCGTCTGGTTCAACCCCTGGAAGTACGACCAGAAGGACGAGATCTGGCACGCCCTCATCCAGACCGTGCTCTCCGAGATCGCCCACGACCTCGACAGGCGAAGGGAGTCGGGCGAGGAGACTCTGCAGGAGCGGCTCGTGAAGGCCCTGGACACCGTCAAGCGGCTGAGCGAGGCGGCGGCCTGGTTACTGGCCCGCCGGGTAGCGGGCCCCCTGACGGCGGGACTCCTGGCCTCCGAGGACGTGGACGCCGTTCAGACGGCTCTCACCGCACCGGGCGTGGACACGTACTTGCACGTCAACCGCTTTGAACATGACTTCAAGGACGTCGTGAGCACGTACACGGACGGCGGTCGGCTCGTCCTGTTCATCGACGACTTGGACCGCTGCACCGAGGACGCGGCAATCACTGTGCTCGACTCGCTGAAGCTCTTTCTGGGAGAGGGGCCCTGCGTCTTCGTCCTCGCCATGGACTATCAGGTCGTTGCGGAGGCGGCAGCCAGACGGTTCGACAGCGAACGTACGGACGGGGCGCGCGGGCGGCAGTACCTGGAAAAGCTGATTCACTTCCCGTTCCATCTGCCAGGGATTCCGTTCGAGGCCCTGCACCAACACCTCTACGACAAAGTCACCGACCCATCGCTGACGGGCTCGCGTGAGCTCTGGGAGCTCATTGAGGTCGCCTTCTCGGCCAATCCGCGACGCGTGCGTCGCTTCGTCAACGGTCTGAACCATACGGCCCTGACACTCCATCAACACGACGAACCTCCGGAGCGCGAACGGCTGTTGCACGCTGGAACTCTGCTCGCGTTCCAGATCAAGCACCCGGACTTCTTCTCCGCCCTCCAGGGCGACCCCGGCGTCTGGGCGCGATTCGACGAGGCCGAGTTCACCAAGTCCGAACTCGGCGGCGGGGATGCGGAGCTCGCCAGGAACAACCCTGGGGTACGGCGTCTTATCGCGGCTGTGTCGTCGAGGCGTACGGGCTTCGACTTCCCTCCGCCGCCCTCGCCCACCGCGATCAGGTTGCTGACCGAGGTACTGACAGTGGCCGGGGGACCGGCCGGTGACGAGGGGGTGGCTCGTGGCGGGTGACGTGGCCCCCGGCGTTCAGTACGCGGTCGGCCTGGACCTCGGGGACGGAGAGAGCTCCCTGTGTTGGCTGCCGACCCGCGGCCGGAGCGACGCACGTGTCTACAGCAGGGGGACGGACGGAACCGCCATCGTCACGGCCCTGGGACGCGAACGCCGGAGTCAGGGCGGATACCGCGATGTCATCGGCGAAGCGGCCGTGCTGGCGCAGAACAGCGTGCACTTCAGCGTCAACTTCAAGACCCGCCCCGACCCGACGGGCCTGGAGATCCCGCGAGCCGTGCAGTTCGCCCAGATCCTCCTGGCCGAATACTTCTCCCGGCACCCCGAAGTCAGGCGGGACTGCGTGGTGTACGTCGGCCACCCCACGGGCTGGGACGCCGAATCGGTGGCGGCGTACCTCAGGCATTTCTCGTCCATCGATCTGCCCGTACGGCTCGTGGCGGAGTCTCAGTCCGCGCTCGTTCACGTCAGGGACCGAAGGGCCGGACGGCGTGAAACACGCGGGCTCAACCGGGTCCTGGTCGTCGACATCGGCTCCTCCACGACCGACTTCACGTTCGTCGACGATTTGATCCCACGGAACCTTCAGGTGGGCGCCGACCTGGGCTGCGCGGCGATCGACCAGGATCTCGCCGACATGGTGCGGGAGGCGTTCGCGAGAAACGAGAAGTTCACCCAGGCACTTGACGAGGACGGCTCGGACGAAATGCTGCGGCTCCTGTGCCGTCGGGCGAAGGAAGCGCAGTTCACGGGTACCGATGTGCGCCTCCAAGAGCTCCAGGCCGGCTGTGACACCCGGTTCGCCCCGTTCATGAGCCTCTCCTTGGGCTGGCTCAGGGGGGTGGACATCCCGCGGCGTGTGGTGCGCGGCCGCGGCGGCTGGGCCGAGCGCTTCGCGGGCGTTCTGGCGGAGGTGCACGACTTGCTCGGCGAGGTGCAGCCCGAGCTGCTCGTGATCACGGGCGGCGGTTCACGCATGCCGGTGGCACGCCAACTGTGTCTCGAAGCATTCCCGGAAGCTGCTGTCGAGAACGACGCGGAACCTTCCCTGTCCGTGACGCGGGGGCTCGCAAGCGTCGGACGGCATCGCGTCAACGTGGCACGGTTCCGGCACGACATTCTGGCCCTCAAGGACCGGCCGGAGTTCGAGGAGAAGATCCGAGACGGTCTGCTCGACGCGTTCGAACAGGCCAGGGCCACTCTTTTGGCCCGCCTGTTGGAGAGAGCCGACGACGTGGGCGGCGACGAACAGGACGAGCAGGACATCGACGCACTCATCCGTAGGTTCACCGGGATGGATCAGGTGCTCGCCGGCCTGCGCGCACGGCTCAACGCCGAACTCACCCCCATGGCATTGGACATCTGCCGCTCGTACGACATCCGGGACGACCAATTCACCCTGGACATCGTCCTGCCCGGCATCATCGGCACCGCCATCAGCGCGCGTATCCGTCCCATGTGGCGCACGCTGCGCGCCGCCCAGACCGTGCTCAAGGGGTTCCAGAACATGGGAGCGCTCAGCATCTACGGGGTGAAGTTCGTGACGCGGGGCTCGAGATTCTTCGCGAAACTGGGTATCGCGGGAGCCATCGTCGCCGTCGCGCTGGGTCTCCCGAAAGCAACCGAAGCGGGCGCCCGCCAGCTCATACGTACGACGCTGCAGAACGCGCGGCTCGACCCCGCCGAGGTGACCGACGTGGTCACACACGTGGCCGAGCAGATCACCGCGCAGATGGACCGGCGCGTCCAGGAGGTGGAGCGTTTCGTCTCCGACACGACCGGGCTCTGAGAGCCCGAGGCAAGCCAGTGCCCTTGCACCTGCTCCGGAGGGGCTCATGCGACTGAGCACGGCGAGGCAGAGGGCGAGCGACTTCAAGGCGGGCGGGGGCCCCCTCACATTGGTCGCCGCCGGCGTCATCGCGGGACTGGCGCCCCTGCTGCGGCTGGACACCTGGGTATCGCCGGCCGCCGCGGTGGTGGCCGTACTGTCCGGCATCAACGTGATCCGCAGCGAGGTGCTTGCACCCGCGCGGTCCAGGGCCGTCGCGCGGGCCGTACGGCCTCTCCATGTCGGCGCGGACGAGGAGGGGAGCACATACCGCCCGGCTGCGAATGCCCTGCAGATCGCCGCAGGGGTGTGGGTGGCTCCTGCCCACGTGCTGTACGAGGGGGGCCACTACCAAGTCGTGCTGCCCGACGGTGCCGCCGTCGTGCTGCGCCCGCTCCATCGCCATGGCGACCACGACATCGCCGTGTTCGGTTCGGGCGTCGACTGGCCATGGACGGCGAGACCACAGTGGGGCCCGCCTGAGCCGGGCGAGCGGATCACGATGGTGGGGTGGCTGGTCGGCAGCAGCGTGGCGACCGTACGGGCGGCGACCGACCTCACCGCTCAGGAGAGCCAGACCGCCGGGATGATCACCATGATCGGTCCTGCGCCACCGGCGGGCTCGTCGGGCTCGGCGCTCATCGCCGCCCACAGCGGACGGGTGATCGGCATCCTCACCGGTGTCGGGGCACTCGACCGGCGGCAGAACGCCCCTGCGGCAGGCGACACCGGCATGGTCATCGGCGTGCTGCTCGCGGCTCTTCCGGTCCGGTTCCGCTCGCGGGCAGCGGCTTTGGAGTCACCGCCGAGCTGACGCGGACGAAGTCATGGGGGAGGAGCCGGTCGCTGTTCAGGCGGAGCCGAAAGGCACCTGCCCCAGCGCCCGCGCGCGGAACGCGGCCGGAGTCGTGCCCGTCCGCAGACGGAAGAACTTGTTGAAGTCACTCGCGTCCGCGAACCCCAGCCTCCCGGCGACCTCCTTCGCCGGGAGGCTGCTGTGCTGCAGGAGGCGTTTGGCCTCCAGAAGCACCCGCTCGTCGACGAACTTCTTCGCACTGGCGCCGGTGACGGCCAGCGTCGACCGGGAAAGGGTGCGCGGGCTGTAGCCAAGGGCGGCCGCGTAGTCCTCCACTCGCCGTGTCACCGCGTGGTCGCGCTCCACCGCGTCGTGAAAACGCCGGAACACCTCGCTCACCGGGCCCTGCAAGGGTGCCGCGCCCCGCACCGCCGCCAGGCGCAGCACAAGGACGGACACCAGGTGCCTCACCACTTCGACATGTGAGTCCAGCGGGAGCGAGGCCATCGCGTCGTACTCGTACGTGAGATGGTCCAGGGCCCGCTGCAGCGCCTGCGCCTGCTCGCCCTCGGGCACAAGGGGCTGCTGCTCGTAGGGGGGATCCATATGCGCGGCCGCCACGGTCGCGGGCGGCAGGAATCCGGGCTGGAACAGGACGATCACTCCGTCCGCTGCGGCCAGATCCCGGCCGAACCGCTGCACCTGGCCCGCCCGGATCCACAGCCAGGACCCGGGCGGCAGATCGTGCTCGACGAAGTCCACCGCCATCCGCAGCGGCCGCGAGCGGACCGCGATCAGCTGATGGAAGGCGGGGCGCAACGACGCGTACGGGTCGTTGCCGTGCCGCCGCGAGCGCTCATAGAGGCCCCCGAGGTCGACCACCTCCACGCCGGTGGGCGCACCCACCGCCGCCGTGTAATCCAGGTCCCTGACATCAGGGTGTCCGTTTTTCCCCATCGCGAGTCCCGAGCGTACCGCCAGCCCGCCGCATCTGCCTCCTAGCGTGGAAACAACGGGTGCGCAGGAGTAAAAGCGCAGGTCATGTTGGTGTTATCTGGGTGCTAGGAGTGGGCGAGTGCGGCTGATCGTGGGAATGACCGGGGCGACCGGAGCAGCCATCGGCGTGCGGCTCCTGGAGAATTTGGCCCAGCTGCCGGACGTCGAGACCCATCTCGTCCTGTCCCGCTGGGCCCGCACCACCATCGAGCTCGAGACGGGCCTCTCGGTCGCCGAGGTGAGCGCGCTCGCCGATGTCACCCACCATCCCGACGACCAGGGCGCCACCATCTCCTCCGGTTCGTTCCGCACCGACGGCATGGTGATCGTGCCCTGCTCGATGAAGACGCTTGCCGGGATCCGCGCCGGATACGCGGAGGGTCTGGTGGCCCGCGCCGCCGACGTCGTACTCAAGGAGCGTCGCAGGCTCGTCCTCGTGCCGCGTGAGACGCCGCTGAGCGAGATCCACCTGGAGAACATGCTCGCTCTGGCCCGGCAGGGCGTGCAGATGGTGCCGCCGATGCCCGCCTTCTACAACCACCCGGCGACCGTCGACGACATCGTCGATCACATCACCGCCCGCGTCCTCGACCAGTTCGACCTGCCCGCGCCCGCCGCCAAGCGCTGGGAAGGCATGCGCGCCGCCCGCGCCGCCCAGTTGCGGACCGCCTCCTGAACCTCGCGGCCCCCCTGAAGTCCCCGCACCCTCCAAGGAGTTACTCATGGCCCACGACGATCTGCGCAGTTTTCTCGACACCCTCAAGAAGGAGGGCCAGCTCCTGCACCTCACCGAAGAGGTGCTGCCCGAGCCGGACCTGGCCGCGGCCGCCAACGCCACGGGCCGCATCGGCGAGAACGCGCCCGCCCTGTACTTCGACAACGTCAAGGGCTTCACCGACGCCCGTATCGCCATGAACGTGCACGGCTCCTGGGCCAACCACGCCCTGGCCCTCGGCCTGCCCAGGAACACCCCGGTCAAGGAGCAGGTGGAGGCCTTCGCCGCCCGCTGGGACGCCTTCCCCGTCGCTCCCGAACGCCGCGAGGACGCCCCTTGGCGCGAGAACACCCAGGAGGGAGAGGACGTCGACCTCTTCTCCGTCCTGCCCCTCTTCCGCCTCAACGACGGCGACGGCGGCTTCTACCTCGACAAGGCCGCCGTCGTCTCCCGCGACCCCGAGGACCCGGAGAACTTCGGCAAGCAGAACGTCGGCACGTACCGCATCGAGGTCATCGGCACCGACCGCCTCGCCTTCCAGCCCGTCCCCATGCACGACATCGCCCAACACCTGCGCAAGGCCGAGGAGTCGGGCGAGGACCTGCCCGTCGCCATCACGCTCGGCAACGACCCCGTGATGACGATCGTGGCCGGGATGCCGATGGCGTACGACCAGAGCGAGTACGAGATGGCCGGCGCCCTGCGCGGTGCGCCCGCGCCCATCGCCACCGCGCCGCTGACCGGCTTCGACGTGCCGTGGGGGAGCGAGGTCGTCATCGAGGGTGTCATCGAGTCCCGCAAGCGCCAGATCGAGGGCCCCTTCGGCGAGTTCACCGGCCACTACTCCGGCGGCCGCCGCATGCCCGTCATCCGCGTCGACCGTGTCTCCTACCGTACGAACCCGGTCTTCGAGTCGCTCTACCTGGGCATGCCGTGGACCGAGGTCGACTACCTGGTGGGCCCCAACACCTGCGTCCCCCTGCTCAAGCAACTGCGCGCCGAATACCCCGAGGTGCAGGCGGTCAACGCCATGTACACGCACGGCCTGATGGTCATCATCTCGACGGCCAAGCGCTACGGCGGCTTCGCCAAGGCCGTCGGCATGCGGGCGATGACCACGCCCCACGGCCTGGGATACGTGGCCCAGGTGATCCTCGTCGACGAGGACGTCGACCCCTTCAACCTGCCGCAGGTCATGTGGGCCATGTCCGCCAAGGTCAACCCCAAGGACGACGTCGTCGTCATCCCCAACCTGTCCGTCCTGGAGCTCGCACCCGCGGCCCAGCCGGCCGGCATCACCAGCAAGATGATCATCGATGCGACGACCCCGGTCGCTCCCGACGTACGCGGCAACTTCTCCACCCCGGCGAAGGACCTGCCCGAGACGAAGGAGTGGGCGACGAAACTCCAGCAGCTCATCGCGGCCCGCCACTGACCCCCTGCTCCCGCCTCCGGAAGGAAACCCGGCCATGACCGAGACCGACCCCCCGACCATCTGCCCGCGCTGCGCCTTCGAGACGATCGACCGGCTCGCGACCTCGCCCGTGCCCGGCGTCTGGGACGTCCTGCAGTGCCGTCAGTGCCTCTACAGCTGGCGCACCACCGAGCCCGCCCGCCGCACTCGACGCGACGCCTATCCCGAGCAGTTCAGGATGACGGTCGCCGACATCGAGAACGCGATCGAGGTACCGGCCGTACCGCCGTTGCTCCGGTAACCGGTTGCCGGTCCCGGCCGCGTGCAGCAGGATGCGGGGATGCGCTTCTCGGTCAACATTCCGAACTTCGGCGACTTCGCCGATCCCAGGACCGTGGCGAAGGTGGCCGTGGCGGCGGAACAGGCCGGGTGGGACGGGCTGTTCGTCTGGGACCACGTGCTGCATCGCAAGCACGCGGGCAGGCCCTTCGGGGATCCCTGGATGCTGCTGACCGCCGCCGCCCTCGCGACCTCCCGGATCAGGCTCGGCACGCTGGTCACCCCGGTCGCCCGGCGGCGCCCGCAACAACTCGCCCGCCAGGTGGCGACCCTGGACGTCCTCAGCGGCGGCCGGGTCACCTTCGGCGCGGGCCTCGGCGGGCCCGTCGAGGACGAGTACGCGAGCTTCGGTGACACCTCGGACCCGAAGGTCCTTGCCGAGCGCCTTGACGAGGGCCTGGACCTGCTCCAGCGCTACTGGTCGGGCGAGCCGGTGAACCACGAGGGACGGCATTACCAGGCACGGGACGTCACGTTGCTGCCGGCCACGGTGCAGCGCCCCCGGCCGCCGATCTGGGTCGCGGGATTCTGGCCGAACCGCCCGCCGATGCGCCGGGCGGCCCGCTGGGACGGCGCGGTCCCCCTGTTCGCCGACGCCAAGCACGGCCACCTGCCACCCATCGATCAGGTCCGCGACCTGGTGGCATACGTGCACAAGCAACGCGAAGACCGGTCAGACGCCCCCTTCGACATCGTCCTCGGCGGTGCCACACCGGGCGACGACGCCGCCAGGACCCGTGACCTGATCGGCCCGGCGGCCGAGGCGGGAGCCACGTGGTGGGACGAGCGGCAGATCCAGACGAGCGAAGGCCTTGACCGGCTCACACCGGTGCTGCGCCGCGTCGAGCAAGGCCCGCCGGTCTTGTGAGTCAGGCGGCCGTCCTCAACGCGGCCACTCCCGGCCCGTCGAGCTCATCCAGTGCTTCCCGTCGCCCGGACACGGCCAGAAGCAGGGAGAGCGCGGTCCCGCGCACCTCCGGACCTTCCCCGATCGACAGGTCGACGTCCGTCGCGGCAAGCCGGAGACCGGCCACCCGCTCCTTGGCCCCGCCGAAGGACGCCGCGGTACGAACCTGTAGCCGCAGCGATCTGACAACAGCCTCCGGCCGGTAGGCGTGGGTGATCCCCAGGGGCCGCCGGATGTCCTCACCGTGGACAACCTCCTCGACGAGCCGGGTGTCGAGGGGCGCCGGAGGACCCGACCTGCGCGACGCCACCTGACGCAGTCGCTCCAAGGTCTCCTGCGGTGAGGCACCGCGTTCGCGCTCCACCCCGCGCGCGTTCTGACGGTCGAAGTCGAAACGTGCGCGGACCATGGCACTCACGAAACCGAGACGTGTCGTGCGAGCGGTGTCGACCAGATGGGCCACCACGTCGTGCACCGTCCACGCGCCACACAGCGACGCCTGATCCCACTGCTGGTCGTCCAGACGCGTGAGGTCCTCGATCAGCGCCGCGCGCTCCGCGTGCACCAGCGACCAGACATCATCGTTCACGGCTGTTCCTTTGCTCGATCCCAGTGTCCGACATCTGACAGGGGAGACCCGAAGCACGGCAGGAACTCATCGCGAGGCGGACGGCGATCGAGAACCTGTGACCGGCTCCGTCCCTGCGATGAATGCGACCACAATGGGTCGCACCAGCACGGAGGAGAGACACGATGGCCAAGTACCTGCTGCTCAAGCACTACCGCGGCGCCCCCGCTCCGGTGAACGACGTCCCCATGGACCAGTGGACGCCGGAGGAGATCTCGGCCCACGTGCAGTACATGAGCGACTTCGCGGACCGGCTCGTGGAGACCGGAGAGTTCATCGACAGTCAGGGACTCGCCCCCGAAGGGACGTTCGTCCAATACGACGGCGAGGGGCGCCCGCCAGTCACCGACGGCCCGTTCGCCGAGACCAAGGACCTCATCGCCGGCTGGATGGTGATCGACGTCGACACTTACGAGCGCGCCGTCGAGCTGGCCGGGGAACTCTCGGCCGCACCTGGGGCTGGCGGCAAGCCCATCCACGAGTGGCTCGAACTGCGCCCGTTCCTGGCGGCGACGCCCACCATCACGGAGTGTGACCTCATCCATGAACGACGCCCTGCTCCGAAGCCTCACTCCGGGAGTGCTCGGGATCCTCGTCCGCCGCGGAGCTGACTTCGCGGCGGCCGAGGACGCCGTACAGGACGCGCTGATCGAGGCGGTCCGCGTCTGGCCGGCCGACCAGCCGCGGGACCCGAAGGGCTGGCTGGTCACCGTGGCCTGGCGCAAGTTCCTCGACGCGACCCGCGCGGACACCGCCCGTCGCCGACGCGAGGACCGTGTCGACGAGGAGCCGGCGCCCGGGCCCGCGCCCTCGGCGGACGACACGCTCCAGCTCTACTTCCTGTGCACCCACCCTTCGCTGACGCCGTCGTCCGCGGTCGCGCTCACGCTGCGCGCCGTCGGTGGTCTCACCACCCGCCAGATCGCCCAGGCATACCTGGTCCCCGAGGCGACGATGGCGCAGCGCATCAGCCGGGCCAAGCGCACCGTCTCCGGCGTGCGCTTCGACAAGCCCGGCGATGTCGCCACCGTGCTGCGCGTCCTCTACCTGGTCTTCAACGAGGGTTACTCCGGCGACGTCGACCTCGCCGCCGAGGCCATCCGGCTCACCCGGCAGCTCGCGGCCGCGACCGACCACCCCGAGGTGGCGGGGCTGCTCGCCCTCATGCTGCTCCACCACGCCCGGCGCGCCGCCCGGACCGCCCCCGACGGCAGCCTGGTGCCGCTCGCCGAGCAGGACCGCGGCCGGTGGGACACCCAGGCGATCGCCGAGGGCGTCGGGATCCTCCAGTCGGCTCTCGCCCGCGACCGCCTCGGCGAGTTCCAGGCCCAGGCCGCCATCGCGGCGCTCCACGCCGACGCGCCCACCGCCGAGGAGACCGACTGGGTGCAGATCGTCGAGTGGTACGACGAACTCACGCGCCTCACCGAAAGCCCGATCGTCCGGCTCAACCGCGCGGTGGCCGTGGGCGAGGCCGACGGACCGCGCGCCGGGCTCACGGCACTCGCCGCCCTTGACGACTCACTGCCCCGCTACACCGCTGTAGCGGCGTATCTCCACGAGCGGGACGGCGACCTCGCGACGGCGGCACGGCTGTACGCCGAGGCGGCACCCAAGGCACCCAACCTCGCCGAGCGCGACCACCTGACGCGCCAGGCAGCCCGTCTCAACGCCCCTCCCCGGTCTCGCTGACGGGTCAGGTTGTGCCGTGACCAGGGGCTAGCCGCGCACCGCGGCCAGGCACTCGTCGTACAGACCGCTCCAGGGCCCGCTCGCGGCTGTCGTGCAGGGCCAGTACGCCCCTGACGGGCAGTCACCCACCGGTACTCGACGGAGAGCTCAGGAGCTGCGGGCCGGGTCCGGGTGCAGGAGCTGACGGATGAGGGGTGCGATGCCCTCGGCGGGGCGTACGAAATCGACCTGGCCGGTCTCGATGGCGGATTTGGGCATCCCCTGGAATGCCGCTGTCGCGGGGTCTTCCACAATGACGATGCCGCCGCGACTCTTGACCACTTCGACTCCCCGGGCGCCGTCGCCGTCGGATCCGGTGAGCACACAAGCGATGATCAGCGGCCCGTAGACCTGCGAGGCCGACTCGAAGAGCGGGTCGGCGGCCGGGCGTGCGTAGTTGACCGGATCTTCCTTGGACAGGGACAACATGCCGTCCGTCTCCACACACAGATGGTGGTCGGGCGGTGCGATATACACACTTCCCGCGCTCGGGCGCTCGCCGCCTTCGGCCAGTTTGACGTGAAGACCGGTGCAGGGCGACAGGATGGGGACGATGCGTGTCTCGCGGGAGCGGCGCAGATGCTGGGCCACCAGCACGGATGCCGGGAGCCCGGCGTCCAGGCCACCCAACAGCGTTCGCAGGCCCTCGACGCCTCCGGCGGAGGAGGCCACCACCACGATCGCTCGGCGGCCGTCGGACTCGTGTGGATGCCTGCTGTTCACGCGAGGACCCTAGCCCGGCCGCCACCCCTTTGTGAGCCATCACGGCCGGGGCGGACTTGAGTGTCGGCGACCGACAAGTCAGTTGCGGATCAACGACATCAGCGACTGGTGGGTCTCACCGTCCGCGGCCACTACAAGTCCGCGGCCCGTACGCCCGATCGGTTCGCCGTCGATCCCGGTGACCACGCAGCCGGCGGCCCGGCACAGAGCGATGCCCGCAGCGAAATGCACGCTCCCTGATAGGTCGCCGCCATCCGTGACGTAGGCCGCGCGCTTGCCGGCGGCGACCCAGGCCAACGCCAGGGTCGTGGACACGACACGCGGCCGGAACCGTTCCACGAACCGTTGCTGGGCCAGCAGGTCCACGGCCCGGAAGCCTGGTGCGCCGGGGAACGGCGGATCCAGATTGACATCCACGAGTTGGGTGGCCGATGTGGGTGCCAGCCGGGCATCGGCGCCTGCGCTCCGCACCCAGGCGGTCTCACCGTCGGTGAAGAAGACCTCGCCGCTGAAGGGGTCGGCCACCGCCGCCGCACCGCCGCGCAGCGCTACGTTGACGGCCACCAACATGTTGCCGACGGCGTAGTTCAGCGTGCCGCACAGGGGATCAACCAGCCACTGGCGTGCGGCCTCCGCGCCCCCCTGCTGCCCGCCCTCCTCGCCGAGCACGGCATCATCGGGCCGAGCGGCACGAATGACGCCGACGATCGCCTTCTCGGCCTTCACGTCGGCGTCGGTCGCGAAGTCCCCGGCGCCCTTGTCGATGCGGGCCAGCCGCTGACCGTACATGTCGCGCACCACGTCCGCGCCGGCACGTGCCGCCGCTATCGCGACACCGGCATCACCAAGGCCCGCATGTGTGTTGATCATGCCGCGCAGAATATCGGCCGCCTCTGCGACTGCGCCGACATACGAACCGTCTCCGCACCGGCGCAGCATCGGCGAGCACCTGTTCGAGGTGCTCGCCGATGCGGTGGGGTTCAGCTGGTGGCGGGCTCCGGCTGCGGTGCGGCGGCCGACTCGGCCGGGGCGGTTGTGGTGTAGAAGACGGAGGAGCCCTGCTTGGTGCGGTGGGCGCGGCCCTTGGCGACCAGGCCTTCCACCGTGGTGCGTACGACGGTGGTCTTGATGGTGCGCTCGGGGCGGGCCTGGGTGAGCGCGGTGGTGATCTCGGCGGCGGAGCGCGGTTCGCTCTGCTGGCCGAGGTGGCTGTGGATCAGTTCGACCAGCGACGGCCCGGCTGCCGGCGCGGTCGCCTTCTTCGCGGCGGCCTTGGGCGCACTCTTGGCCGGCTTGTCCTGAGCCGTGGCCTGCACCTTTTCCTGCGCCTTGTTCTCAGCCTTGTCCTGGGTCTTGTCCTTGCCCTTGGCCGTGGGCTTGGTCTTGGTGGCCGTGGGCTTCTTTGTTCGGGCGGCACTTGAATTGTTCGCACTCGCCCGTGGGGCGGGTACCGCCTTGTTGCGAGGTGACGCCTTCTTGGCGGCGGCTGCCGGAGCGGCGGGGGAGCCCAGTGCCTGCTGCATGCTCAGCAACACCGCGTGGTCGCTCTCCAGGGCCTGCAACTGCTCCTGCAGCGCTGCCACATCGACCCCGACGCGTTCTTGTTCCTTACGGTTGGTTTCCAGGTCCGCGGCTACTTGAGCGGCGTACTGGGCCTGCACTCCGGCAGTTTCGGTCTTGATGTCTGACATCGCGGTGACCTTTTCGTGGGCGCACGCAGTCGTGCGGATGGCGGGGCGTGCTCACGACTGAGCACTTCTGGTGAGGGCGCATCTGTTTGCACCCCTGAATGCTGACTGCCCAACCTGCAACAGCAGTAACTCATGTGCGGTTAGCGAAGGTTACGTGCTGGCGTCCGCGGGCGGATGCATTGGGTGAAGATTTTGGCTTGGTCAGCGCCAACGGCTGCCGCTTGTTGGCCTTTCGGTGACGGCCGAAGCCATGCGCAGGACCGCCTCGGTGAGCACATCGGACGAGGCGGCCAGGTTGAGACGGACGAAGCCCTCGCCGCCGGTTCCGAAGGCTTTCCCGGAGCTCAGAGCGACGCGGCCGCGCTGCAGGAAAGCTTCGGCCGGGTCGTCTCCCAGGCCGAGTTCCCGGCAGTCCAGCCAGGAAAGGAACGTGCCCTGCGCGGGCGTGTAGCCGATGCCGGGCAGGTGTTCGCACAGGAGAGCGGCCAGCAGCCGACGGTTGTCGTCGAGGCCGCGGAGCAGTGCGTCGAGCCAGTCACCTCCGTCCCGCAGAGCCGCCGTGTGGGCGATGATGCCGAGATGACTGGGGCCGTGGCTGACCTCTTCGGGCATGCGGGCGAGGTCGTCGGCGGCTTCGGGGCCCGCGATGGCGAGGGCGGCCTTGAGCCCGGCCAGGTTCCAGGCTTTCGACGCCGACATCAGCGACAGCCCGTTCTCCGCTCCCGGCACACTCAGGAAGGGCACGAAGGATGCGCCCGTCGCCACGATCGGGGCGTGTATCTCGTCCACCACCACGCGTACGCCATGCTCGCGCGCCAGGTGCGCGACCCGCGTCAACTCGGCGGCGGTGTGCACGGTCCCGGTCGGGTTGTGCGGGCTGCACAGCAGATACACCGGCCGGTTCACGCCCTGCGCCGAACCCCGTACCGCACGCCTGAACGCGTCCTCCAGCGCGGCGAAGTCGATCCGCAGATCCGCACCCAGGGGTGACTCGACGACGGTCCGGTCCAGGTTCCCGACGAACTGATAGAAGGGCGGGTACACAGGACAGTTGACGATGACGGAGTCACCCGGCGCGGAGACCAGCTTGAGCATCTCGACGACGCCGAGCATCACGTCGGGCACGATCGCCGTGCGCTCGACAGCAAGGCCGTCCCAGCCCCACCGCTTGTGGGCAAACTCGGCCAGCGCCTCGGCGTAGGCCGTCCCGGCGGGGTAGCCGGTGTCACCGAGCGCCACGGCATCGGTTATCGCCTCGGCGACAGGCTCCGCGAGCGGGACATCCATCTCGGCCACCCACAGCGGCAGTACGTCGTGCGGATAGGTTCGCCACTTCATGCTCGTACGACATCGCAGTTGTTCCAGCGAGAGCCGGCTCAGCGGGTTCGTGCCGTTCGGCACGACGGGATCACGCGACACATTCTCCATACGTCAAAAGTAGGCAAGCTCATGGGGATTCCTGCCTACTTCGACGCGATCAGATGTCAGCCCAGGTTGTACGGCGTGATCAGCGCAGCGCCTTTGCGAACTCGGGGACGACCTTGTCCAGGGCGTAGGAGACGGAGAGGACCGAGTCGGTGGCGAAGGCGGAGCTGAGCGTCGAGTTCGGGTCGAAGACGACGTCATGCCCGGCCTTGACGGCAGGGATCTCCTTGTAGAGCGGGTCGTTCTCGATCTTCGACTTGGGGATGCCGATCGGCGACATGACCACCAGGTCGGAGTCGAGCATGTCGAGGCTCTCGCGGGAGACCGTGACGGAGAAGGACTTGCCCGCCTTGGCGTCGACCTTGGGGTTGTTCTTGAAGCCGAGCCGCTCCAGGAAGTTGACACGTCCGCCACCCGTCACATAGGCGCCGTAACCGACGCTGGTGCGCGCGCCGGAGGTGGCGGTCCTGCCCTTGAACTCGGGGTGCTGCGCGGTGGCGGCCTTGAACTTCTTCTCCGTCTTGGCAATCAGCTCTTTGCCCTTGTCGTGGAGTCCGAGCGAGTCCGCGACCATCTTGGTCTGCGTCTCCCAGTTGGTCAGGTACTGCTCGCCGCCCTTGGGCACGCCGATGGTGGGTGCGAGATTGCTCAGGGTGTCGTAACGCTTCTGGTCGCCGCTGGACTTGGTGTCCAGGATCAGATCGGGCTTGAGGGAGGCGATCTTCTCGTACTCAGGCTCCAGCGTGCCGATCTTGGTCGGGCTCTTCTTGTACAGGCCCTTCGCCCACGGCCCGACACCGTCACCGCCGAAGGCGAGCCAGTCGCTTGCGCCCACGGGCTGGACGCCGAGGGCGAGCGCGGTCTCCGCGTCTCCCCAACCGAGCGCCACTACGCGCTGCGGCTTCTTCTTCACGGAGATCTCGCCGAACTTCGTGGCGACCTTCACCGGGAAGCCCGCCGTCGAGGCGGCTGCATCGCCCCCGTCGTCCTTGGAGGACGAGCACGCGGTCAGACCACCGGTGAGGGCGAGCGCCGCCACGAGCGCGGCGGCGGAGTTCCGACGGGAGGAACGAACGGAGAGGGGGCCACGCGAGGCCCGCGTGAACAGCGACTTGACACGTAGGGACATGAAGTTAGGGTACCCTAAGTTGATCGGTGAATGGAATGCAATATTCCGGTCTACCAGTCACAGGTCGCGTACGGTCAGCCCACTCGGTGACGGCCGATGGGGACGATGAGCGGCGTGCCCGAGACCGGGTCGGCGACCAGCGAAGAGCGCATCCCGAAAGCCTCGTTGACCAGTTCCTCGGTGACGACATCCCGCGGCGTCCCCTCGGCGATGACGTGGCCGTCCCGCATCGCGACAAGGTGGTCGGCATAGCGGCAGGCCAGGTTCAGGTCGTGCAGGACCACCACGATCGTGGTGCCGTGCTCCTGATTGAGGTCGACCAGGAGGTCGAGCACGTCCAGCTGGTGGCTCACGTCCAGATAGGTGGTCGGTTCGTCGAGCAGGAGGATGTCCGTGCGCTGGGCCAGCGCCATGGCGATCCACACGCGCTGGCGCTGGCCGCCCGACAGCTCGTCCACCGGACGCCCTGCCAGGTCCAGGACATCCGTGGCGAGCAGCGCGTCGGCGACGGCCGCATCGTCCTCGGCGGTCCAGTGCCTGAACCAGCCCTGGTGCGGATACCTGCCGCGGCCCACGAGGTCGCTCACGGTGATGCCGTCGGGTGCCACAGGCGTCTGGGGCAGGATGCCGAGGCGCGCGGCGACCTCGCGGGTCGGCATCGTGTGAATGCTGCGTCCGTCAAGGAGCGCACTGCCGGACGTCGGGGTGAGCAGCCGGGCCATGGCGCGCAGCAGCGTCGACTTCCCGCAGGCATTGGGGCCGACGATCATGGTGATGCTGCCGGGCGGGATGTCCAGGCTCAGGCCGTGGACCACTTCGCGGCCGTCGTAGCCGAGGTGGATGTCCCGTGTGCCCAGGGTGTGTCCGCCGGCGCCCATGTTCTCGTCCTTCTGTTCGTCTGCCACCGTCATCCGGCCCTTCCCGTGCGATTGGCGCGGGCCAGCAACCACAGCAGGTAGGGGGCCCCGATCAGACTCGTGACCACGCCGACCGGGAACTGGCTCGACCACAGCAGGTGTTGGGCGGCGAAGTCGGCAGCCGTCACCAGCAGCGCGCCGGTCAGCGCGGCGGGCACAAGCGCGGCACTCGAGCCCGGCACAAGACGCCGGGCCACCGGCGCCGACACGAACGCGACGAACGCGACCGGTCCCGCCGCCGCCGTGGCGACCCCTGTCAGTGCGACCGCACAGCCGAGCAGCGCGAGTCGGCTGCGGCCCACGCGGGTACCGAGCCCGGCCGCTGTCTCTTCGCCGAGTTGCAGCGGGCCGAGGTCACGCGCGGCGACAGCGGTCAGGGGCAGCAGGACCACGAGCGCGCCGAGCAGCGGCCAGACCTGCTCCAGGGTGCTGCCGTTGAGGCTGCCGGTGAGCCACACGAGCGCGTTCTGCGCCTCGGTCACCTCGGAGTTGGTGAGCAGGTACGAAGTGACGCTGGAGAGCCCCGCGCCGATGCCGATGCCGACAAGCACGAATCGCTGACCGGACACATTGCGGCGCCAGGCGAAGGCGTAGATGACGGCGGCACTCAGGAGCGCGCCGCCGAGCGCGGCGGCGGACAGGGCGATGCCGCTCACCGCGAAGCCGAGCGAGGCAAGGACGGCGGCGGCGCTCGCGCCCTGGCTGATGCCGATCACGTCAGGGCTGGCCAGCGGATTGCGCAGCAACGCCTGGAAGATCGCCCCGCCGAGGCCGAAGGCGACCCCGACGAGCAGGCCGAGCAGCACACGCGGCAGCCGTAGCTCCACGACGATGAAATGCGTGCTGGGATCGCCGGCGCCGGTCAGTGCGCCGATCACGTCGCCGAGCGGCACGGACATGTCGCCGAAGCTCAGCGCGGCACCGAACACGGCCGCGGTCGCCGCGAGAAGAACCAACTGGACCAGTACCAGGCGTGCGCGGCGGGCCCGTCGCACGGCATGAATACGGCTCACTGCCTCGGCCCGCGACACATCGCTCCGGGCACCGGCCACGGCCACACCCGCCTTCTCCACGCGCTCGCCCACTACTCCCACGCCCCGCTCACAGTTCGGACAGCTTCCGGCGGCGCACGAGGAGCACGAACGGAATCGCACCGATCGCGGCGGTCACGATGCCCGCCTGCACCTCTGAGGGCGGGGCGATCACCCGTCCCACGATGTCCGCGGTCAGCAGCAGCGCCGGGGCGATCAACGCGCTGTACGGCAGGACCCATCGGTAGTCGGGCCCTGTGAACAACCGGGCGGCATGCGGGACGATGAGCCCGAGGAAAGCGATCGGCCCTGCGACGACCGTCGCGGCACCGCAGAGCAGCACCACGGCCACCGCGCAGGCGGCACGCGCCAGGCCGATGCGCTGGCCAAGGCCGCGCGCGAGGTCGTCGCCCAGGGACAGGGCGTTCAGGCGCGGTCCGAGGAGCAGTGCGAGGACGGTGCCGACGGCGATGAACGGCAGGGCCTGCCACAGCACGGGGGCGTCGCGCCCGGTGAGTGAGCCGACCTGCCAGAAGCGGTACTGGTCGTACGACTTCGAGTCGGTGAGCAGCATCGACGTGGTGAGGGAGAGCAGCGCCGCACCGGTCGCCGCCCCGGCGAGGGCCAGCTTGATGGGCGTGGCGCCCTCCCGGCCCATGGAACTGATGCCGAACACGACGAGGGAGGCGACGAGGGCGCCGAGGAAGCCGAACCAGATGTAGTGACCGGGATCGGACATGCCAAGAATGCTGATCGCGAAGACGACGGCGGCGGAGGCGCCGGAGTTGACGCCGAGGACGCCCGGATCGGCGAGGGGATTGCGGGCCACGCCCTGCATCACCGTGCCGGCCAGGCCGAGCGCGACACCGGCGAGCAGCCCGGCCGCAGTACGCGGGATCCGCACTTCCTGCAAGATCAACTGACCCTTGTCGGACAGATCCGGGTCGAAGATGCCGGGCAGCAGATCACCGGCGCCCACATCACCGGAACCGACCATCAAGCTGGCCCACATGATGAGAAGGAGGAACGCCACCAGCAGGACGAGTCCGGCGCCGAGGGCGGGGGCGCCACGAGCGCCGCGGGGTGCTGCGGGGGTCGTTGCCCCCGTGCTCCTACTGCTGCCCGAGGAGCCGACAGTGGCTGCTGCCTTCATGACCGTCACCTTCGGGGCACACACCCTGTGCGGCTGCTCCCAGCCATGAATCAATTGCTCCTTGTTCAGGCAGGGGCGCACTCACCTGCCATTTTTTGCTCCAGTAAGGTGAGCCTAACATTACTTAATCGCCAGTCTGTTCGCCTTCTTGCCTGTTCGCCGACCTGTGAGGTTCCTCCCCGTGCCCGACGCCGCGATACCCGCAACCGCCCCGTCCCCCGGCGGCAGTGCCACGGCGCCGCACGCCTGGCAAGAGCTCCGCTCGGGCGAAGAGCTGACGGAGCTGCTGGGCGCGCCGCACCCGATCGTCATCGACAAGGTGCACGACGAGCTGACTTCGCAAGACCTGGGGATCCTGGCCCGTTCCCCGTTCTGCCTCCTCTCCACATCGGACGCGGAAGGCAACTGCGACACCTCCCCGCGAGGCGACGCGCCTGGCTTTATTCACATCCTCGACGCGCGCACCGTCGCCCTGCCCGACCGCCCCGGCAACCGGCGCGGCGACAGCTTCCGCAACATCCTGGAGAACCCGCACGTGGGACTGCTCCACCTCGTGCCGGGCAGCGCCGACATCCTGCGCATCAACGGCAGGGCGCGGATCCTGACGGACGCTCCGTTCTTCGACTTGATGACCGTGAAGGAGAAGCGCCCCCGCCTGGCGATCGTCGTCGAGATAGACGAGATCTATCTGCACTGCTCACAGTCACTGCGGCGCGCCGGGATCTGGCAGCCGGAGACCTGGGCACAGGACGCGCCCAGGCCCTGAGCGCGACCGGTGTCGAGCCTCGTTCAGCCGTTCTCGTCGGGCGGTGTGCCGCAGCTGGGACCGCCCGGGCCGTCGAATTGCACCGAGCTCAAGAAGTCCCGGTAGGTGGGGAAGAAGTTTCCCTTTCCGGTCGGGCCCGAAGAGGTCACGACCGTACAGCCCGTGTAGTTCGCGTCGGACCAGAGGTAGATGGTCGAGGGAGTCCGGTTCCAGTCCGACTTGGCCCGGTCGGCCATGCCGAGGGCCGCGAGATCCGGGGTGCTTCCCTTGAGCGTGATCATGTCGCCGGTTCCGTCGAGGCCCGAGAACATGCAGTAGGAACCATCGGGACACCGGTCGTATCCGTCGGCCGCGTGGGCCGTGGAGAGCGGCGCCATGGTGGCGGCCGCGGCTGCCACCGACACCAGGAGCACGGAGAGCTGCTTTCTCATTGCGGTTGCCTTGCGCATAGTTGTCCGCCTTAGTTTTCAGGGCCCGTAAGCTCTCGGGGCCGTAAGCGCGTGAGGCCCGCGCACCGCCACAGCGGTGCGCGGGCTGTTGTCACGTCAGGCTCGTTGCCCTGTTCGGTGATCGGCTATCCCTCGCGTCCCCCGCAGGTGTGACACATGCAGCAGGTGTGACACCTGCGGGCGAGACGCCTGGGCGATCAGTCCACGGGCTCGATCCATACGTTGCGGAAGCGGACCTTGTTGCCATGGTCCTGGAGCCGGATGGCGCCCGCCGCCGCGGATTCGGGATCGCCCGCTCCGGTCTGGCCGTCGACGGCGACGTTGTCGTGGACCTTCTTGCCGTTCCACACCACGCTGATCCTCGCGTCCGCGGTCTTCTTTCCGTCCGCGTCGAATCGGGCGGCGCGGAAGACGATGTCGTACGTCTGCCACGTCTCCGGCGCGGTCGAGGCGTTCAGATCGGCGGCCTTCTTGGTGTAGATGGCGCCGGCCTCGTTCGCGGCGAGTTTCTCCACGCCGTACGAGTCCAGTATCTGCACCTCGTACCGTTCCTGGAGATAGATCCCGCTGTTTCCGCGATCCTGCCCGGTGACGTCGTCAGGCAGCTTCGGCACACGGAACTCGGCGTGCAGCTTGAAGTCGCCGAAGGCCTGTTTGGTGCGGATGTCCCCGCAGCACACCTCGATCGACTTGTCGGCCGTGTGCGGCCATTCGACGCTGCGGCCGTCGGTGTGCTGCCAGGCGGTGGAGGTACTGCCGCCGGAGAACAGGTCGATGCGGCCGCCCGGCTCGCGCACCTCGATCATGTCGAGATTGACGTGCCCGGTGTCCTCGGGCCGGTAGGAGTAAGTGATGGTGTTGCGGCCTTTGTGCAGGGCCAGTTGCTCGGTCTTGGTCGACCAGCGCTTCCACGTCTCGGTCGACGGGAGCTTCGTCTGGCGTGCCTGCCCGCCGTTCACGCTGACGCCGAGGGTCTTGGTGCCGGCGGAGGGGTTGGGGCCGTTGGAGTAGCGCAGGCCCACGGTGTAGGTGCCCTTGGCCGGGGCCTGGACGTCGAAGGTGGCGGTGGCGCCCGGGTCCTTGAAGCTGTCGACGAAGCCGCCACCGGTGTAGCCCGCGTGCTCGGTGTCGATGTCCGCGCCGCCGGAGAGCCGCGCCGACTCGGCGTCGTACGACGTGACCGGCTCGTCGTGGCCGGGGCGCGCGTTGAGCGTGTACCAGGCCTCGGTGGACCACAGTTGCTCGTCGTCGGCCGAGGAGAACGGGCGCGGTGAGCGTACGTGCACCACCCGGTCGCTCTTGAGCCCGGGGATGGTCAGCTGGACGGTGCGGCGGTCGCCGGAGACGCTGGCCCCGGTGACGGGCAGGGTCTCCTCGTCGATCTTGGGGCCGCCGTAGGCGGGGGTGGGGGCGTAGCGCCACTGCTCGACGGAGTAGGCGCCGCTGGTCAGCTTCTCGATGGTCTTGTCCGACAGCGGCTTGGTGTAGGTGAGTTTGAAGCCGTCGCGGGTGGCACGCATGGTCTTGATGTCGAAGGCGGTCTTGCCGTTCGGGGTGAGCTTCTGCAGGCCGAAGCGGAGTTTGCCCTCCTGGCCCCAGTTGCCGTCCGCACCGAGCCCGCCCGTGTAGATCGCCCCGTCAGGACCGGTGGAGATGCGGGTGATGCCGGACTCGAGGCCCTGGGTGTGCCGGAAGACCGCGCCCTGGAACTCGCCGTCGACCTTCTCCAGGTCGGCGCGCTGCAGCCCGCCGTAGGTGACGTCGCCGAACATCAACTGTCCGGCGAAGGTCCCCTTCTTCACGGTCATGGGGGTGCTGGGGGAGTTGGCTATCTCGTTCTGCGGCAGCCACAGCACCGGCTTGGTGACAGCGTTGTCGTCGTACGGGCCTTCGGGGTTCGTGTAGTGGTTGAAGAACCGGTCCTGCTTGACGTGCACGAGCTTCGACGCGGGCAGCCAGCCGCCCTGGTTGTCGGTGACGAAGAGCTCGTTGTCCGGGCCGCGGCCGATGCCGTTGGGGGTGCGCAGACCGCCGGCCAGGTAACTGACCTTCCCGCTCGCCTTGTTCACCTTGATCGTGGTGCCACGGTTGGCGGCGGGCTGCGGATCGGTCGTCGCGCCGCCGTAGTTGATGGCGACGGACAGGTTCAGATAGAAGTTCCCCTTCTCGTAGAGCAGCCCGAAGGCGAACTCGTGGAAGTTGCCGCCGTAGGGCCACTCGGCGATCTTCCGGGTCTCACTCGCGTCGTTGTCGCCGTCGATGTCGGCGAGCTCGGTCAGCTGGTGCTTCTGAGAGACATACAGCTTCCCGTCCACGTACTTGATGCCCATCGGCTCCTTGAGCCCGTCGGCGATCTTCTTGTACGTGACCTTGTCGGGGCCGGTGTCGCCGGTGACGTTGTCCAGGACGTACGCCTCGCCCTTGGTCTCCTCGCTGCCGCCCCAGGTGGTCACCGCGAGCCGGCCGTCAGGCAGCCAGTCCATCGCGGACACCTGCGGTTCAAATCCCTTGGGCCGCAGGTCGGTCAGCTTGTAGCCGGGGTTGACCGAGGTCAGGGGGAGGCCGTCGCCGGGGGTGTCGTAGCTGCCCTCGCACTCCTTGCGGCCCGGCGCGGTGACCCGCACGACGCCCGCGTCGGTGCTGAGCACGGAGTTGGGTACGAGGGTGAAGGCGTCGGAACCCGGCGGCTTCCACTGCAGGGTGACCTGCTGGTCGTTGCCGCGGTCGAAGTGGTCGATGCGCAGCGGGTGGTAGCCCGGGGCGAGGGTGATCTCACCGTCCTTGGGCTCGGCGCCGTGCAGTCCGTCGTGGTCGATGACCTTCTTGTCGCCGATGAAGAGGCGGGAGCCGTCGTCGCTGATCAGACGGAAGGTGTACGCCCCGTCGTCGGGCACGTTGATGTTGCCGATGATCTGCGACACGAAGTTGTCGGTGAACCCGAAGCCTTCGGTGGAGGACCAGTCGACGGTGGGGATCAGCTTGTCGACGTTGGGGGTCTGGGCGGGCTTGAGGTCGCAGAGCTTGCTGAGCGGGGACTGGATGTCGAACACCCGCAGCGTGACGCCGGGTTCCTGCGGCGGCAGGTCGGCGAAAGGCTTCTCGTCGGCGCCGGCGCCCGGCGCGGTGAGCCCGCCGGCGAGCAGCAGCCCGAGGAGTATCCCGGTGGTTCTGCCGGCTCTGCGTGGTCTCAGACGCGTGCGTCGGCGGATGCGGCGTGGGTGTGTCGTGTGCTCGTGTGGCTTCACTCTGTCTCCTGCTGGGCGCTGTGAAGCGGCCCGGGCCGCCTCGGCCCGCGTCCGCGGAGTGGAGTTCATGCACATACCGGTGGTGCGGGCTGCGGCTTTCGGCCGCGCCTGACGCAGACTTCCGTACGAGAGCGACGCCCAGCGTACGAAGCCGGCCTCACAGCGTCCATACTTTGTCCTCAATAAGGAAAAACTGGCGCGGAGTTGATGCGGCGGCAGCGTGGTCGGCGCGGGAGATGTTTGATCAGCCGGAACCGTGAATGAGCCTCTCGGCGTCTGGGCCTCGGAAGATGGCTGATCCCCACGGGGGCGGGGGAGTGGGGGACGCCGGAACGGTCGTATGGGCTCTGACCAGGGGAACGGCACCGCCCTGGAACATACAGAGGGAATGGGGCAGGTGGGGAATGGCGTCGCTCGCGGAGCTTCTTCGGGAGCTCAAGGAGCGGTCCGGGCTCAGTTATGGAGTACTGGCCAAGAGGCTTCACATGAGTACGTCCACGTTGCACCGGTACTGCAACGGGAATGCGGTGCCCGCCGAGTTCGCGCCGGTGGAGAGGCTCGCCCGGCTCTGCAAGGCGAGCCCGGAGGAGCTGGTCGAGGTCCACCGGCGATGGATCCTGGCGGACGCGGATCGAGGGCGGAAGGCGGAGCTCGCGGCTTCCAGCGCCCCGGAGCCCGAGCCGGAGCCCGATTCCGATTCCGATTCCGAGCCTGCGACGGGGGCAGGCCCGGCCCGCGCCACCGCCTCGACGTCGCTGTCCCCCTCGCGCTCGCGGTCGTCTTCGCACAGGCGGCGGACCCTCGTCCTCGCCGCTGCCTTCGCCGCGGTCGTCGGGATCGGCTCCCTCGCTCTCGCCGTGAACGGCAGCGGTGACGGTGACCAGCACGAGCAGAGCCTCGGCTCCACCGCCCCGGCGGACCCGAGCGCCTCGCCGTCCGACCGGCCCGGCAAGGCCAGGCCCGATGGTGCGCGCGGCGAGGACTCCGGCACGCCGCTGACGGCGCGCACCAGGCCGTACGCCTACAAAGACGACTGCATGCAGGAGTTCCTGGTGAACCGCAGGCCCGACGAGGTGCCGGAGCGGCCCACGGCGCAGGACGCGCCCGGCTGGGTCGGCGACCTCGGTGCCGTCTCGGCCCGCAACCAGTACATCGAGGTCACCGTGCAGGGCATGGGGAAGGACACCGTCGTCCTGCAGGGCATGAACGTCCGCGTGCAGAGCAGTGGCGCGCCCCTGGCCTGGAACAACTTCCAGATGGGATCCGGCTGCGGCGGCAAGGCGGACACCAAGGCCTTCACTGTCGACCTCGACGCCGCGACGCCGAGTGTCACGCAGAAGGACGACCGGCGCGACTTCCCGTACAAGGTCAGCGAGAACGATTCCGAGGTCTTCTACATCGCGGCCAATGCCGACCTGCACGATGTGCGCTGGTACCTGGAACTGGAGTGGTCGAGCGGCAAGCGGCACGACGTGCTGCGCATCGATGACCAGGGCAAGCCGTTCCGCACCAGCGGCCGGGAGGGACGCCCCTCGTACAGCTGGTGGGGCGAGTGGGAGAGAGAGCTGCAGGAGGACGGGTGAGCTTCCCGCATCACGGTGTCGCTTCCGCTCGGCGGCTGGAGGGGGCGGCGGCTTCAAGGACGAGCGGGAGGTTCAAGTGGCGTGCCACCAGGACGAGATGGGCCCGCTCCTCATCCTCCGGGACTCTGCCACCGGGCATGGCCGTCAGGCGTGTGCGGTCCGGCAGACGCGCCAGGCCTTGGCGGTGCGCGTGGGCTGCATGCAGGACTACGGCGGCCGCCTGGGCCGCGACAAGGTCGAAGTAGACGGGTAGGTCCGCCTCCTGGTCGGCCAGGCCGGCCACCGCCTCAGCCGGTGCGCTGCTCCACCACGGACTGAGGACTCGCTCACCCTCGCGGATCTCAGCGAGCCGACGGAGCAGATCCACCTGGGTGTTCCGCCACCAGAACAGGGGCTGCGGAGCGAGGACGAGCTGCCCGTTGGCATCGCGCAACTGCGTCGCCACTTTCCACAACTGTTCCATCGTCCGGAAGTCCCGGCGCTCCGCGCGGCGGGAGCTGAACACCAGCCGGGCAAGCGCGAAACTGGCGGCCACGCCGCTGGCGATGGTGGCCAGCCATGCTCCCTCGGCGAGGAAATCCCAGCGGTGCGTTCCCGTGCCGACGGCCGAGATCACCGCGGTGAGGGTGAGCGCGATGTTGGCGATGTCCAGGGCGACGGCCGTCGCGAACGCCCGCAGGCTCTGCTGCAGGGCTTGATCGAGGTCGGGGCGCCCCGGCATGACGACGCCACGGCACTGCCGCATGGTGACCAACGCGGTGGCGACGATGCCGACCGAGTAGACGACCTGGAAGGCCACGACCTGCCAGGTGTTCGCGTAGGCCGCGGCGTACCGAAGAGGGCGGGCAGGGCCCCGCACGTCGGCCCAGACGTAGAAGACGGTCATCAGGAGCACGGCGATGCCGTACACCGGGGCCCAGGTCGCGATCGTGCGTCGCAGAACTGCCGGCTCTTTGCGTGCCGGGTGCCAGAGCTGGGTCATCAGGTGGGCATGGCCGATGCACAGCAAGGTGGCGGAGTTGACGATGAGCGCCGGAAGGTTCGAGGAGCCTGCGGCCGCGCCCACGGCCCGGTAGACGGCGGGAGTGCAGAGCAGGAAGATCACGCCGCAGTGGATCAGTACCGAGGCCGTCAGTTTGAGAGTGAGATCCGGATTGCCCCGGGCGGCATGCGCTTTGACGAACCCCAAGGTCAGGGAGAATCCCGCGATGGCCAGGTTGACCGTGGCGAGGATCAGCTGCCACATCAGCGAAACCGCCGGTTGGCGAAGGCGGAAGTGAGCGACCCCGCATCCCCGCCCCGCCCTGTCAGCTGCAACGCGGCGACCGTCCCGAACGCCTCGGCGCGCCACTCCACCTTGCGCTCGAATGTCGTACGGAAGAAGGCGGGGCGGCTCATCACTTCGTCCACAAGGCCCTGCGGCAGGGAGGAAACCTCACTCTCCAGGGCGTCAGGCCCAAGGAAGTGGTGCCCGCTGACGCAGTCGTCGCCGCCCTCGTACAGGTGGAAGAGCTCATGGCCGAGGATGAAGCGCGCGTGATGCGGCGACGTGTTGGTGGTGATGATGAGACGGTCTGCCTCCTCGCCCGGCAGACACATGCCCGTCGCCTGTGGGCTGAGGGGGAGCGGGACTATCTCGATGGGGCGGCCCCGCTTCTCTCCGACGGCGCCGACCAGGTCCATCAGACCGGCGCCTGCGGGCAGTCCGAGCTCCTTGTGGATGATGCGAGCGGCGCGCCGTTCTTCCATGCTCCAGGCGAGGCGTTCGCGAAGGACCGTCGATACCCGCCCAGGGACCAGGCGCCTGTCGCTTCGCCGCTCAGACTCCGGGGTGCCGGTGGCATGCAGGGGTCAGCCCTCCCAACGTGTCGCGCGCCGGGTGTCGGCTGCCCGGCGTGCGACGGTCATCTGGAGAGACATGGGTATTGAAGGTGCAGGTGGCGCCCTGCTTCACGCTCCCCGTTCGTGACAGGCCGTGTCCGATGGCCTGCGCGGGGACACTACCAGCCGGTCAACTGTGGGTTCGAGGGGCATAGTTCGCACGGCATTCTGTGGTGATACGCCCTGTCGGAGATGCTCATGGCACCGTCGGCTACACGCCTGTTCGGCTCCGCAGCACGACAGGAAGCCTCTGGGCCGCGTTGGACGAGTACGACGGGACCGGCTCAAGATCACCGGCCAGATCCACGTCGAACCGGTCGAAGAGCGCCTGAAGCGCGGTCGTGGCCATCATCCGTGCCAGCGGTGCCCCGATGCAGTAGTGGACGCCGTGGGAGAAGCCGAGATGCTGCGCCGCGGCCTCCCGCAGGATGTCGAACTCGTCGGCGTCGGAGCCGAACTGCCGGGAGTCGCGGCCGGTGGCAGCCACATGGATCACCACGGCCTCACCGGCTTTGATCTCTACGCCCGACAGGTCTACGTCCTTCGCGGCGTAGTAGAACATCACGGTGCGCACCGGGCTGTCGCGGCGCAGTGTCTCGTTCACGACGGCGGGCCATGCGCTCACCTCGCGTGCGCGGGCGAGCTGTTCGGGGTGGCCGACCAGGTTCACCACCGCGTTCCCGATCAGGTTGGCGGTGGTCTCATGGCCCGCGAAGAGGAACAGGAGCAGGGTTTCCACCAGCTCCTTCTCGCTGAGACTGCCCTGTCCGTCGCTGTGGGCCGCGATGAGCGCCGAGGTCAGATCGTCATCGGGCGCGGCAGTCTTCGCCGTGATCAGCTCACTGATCACGGACAAGAGCCCCGCACCGGCTGCCTCCACCTGCGACGGCGTACGCCGACTGTCGTGCAGCGCTGCGAAGTCCTCGGCCAGTTGCTCGCTCCTGGCCGGATCGAGCCCGAACAGACGGCAGATGAGGGTCATCGGCAGCGGCAGGGCGAAGGACTCCCGCAGGTCCACGGGACCGCGCTCGGCTGCCAGGCCGCTGATCAGGCCCCGCACGGTCTCCTCGACGTAGGGCCGTAGCTCCTCGATCCGGCGCGGCGTGAACGCCTTGCCCACCAGGCTCCGCAGTCGAGTGTGGTCCGTCCCGTCGGCGTTCAGCATGCCCGCGAGCGTGATCAACTTCAGCAGGCCCCAGTCGGCGGGGACTTCACCGTCGGAGTAGGCCCTCCAATGTGACGGGCTCTTGCGGAAATCAGGGTGGGTGAGGACAGTGCGCGCGGTGGCGTAGTCCCCGGTTCCCCACACCTCCACCCCGCCGTCGAGTACGACCCGCACCAGCGGGCCCTGGTTCCGGAGGCCGTGGCCTTCCGGTACGACGAGATCGCGCGGGTCGAGCAGGAGGGCTTGAGGCGGCGTCAGGTCAAGCGTCAAGGGGATCCTCCGAAGCTGAGCGAGCGGTCGGGGTGAACTGGACGGGCAGAGACTCCAGGGCGTTCACGATGACCGACGGGCGCCGCCGCAAGGTGGCCTCGTCGGCAAGGCGTACGTCGGGCAGCCGCTGCAGCAACAGGTCGACGGACACCTCCGCGATCGCCTGCGCCAGGTCGGGGAAGGGGCACTCGTGCGGGCCCGCGCCGAACGACATGTTCGCCTCGCTGTCGGCGCGATCGGCGGCCGACCCCATGCACGGATCGAGATTGACGGCAGCCAGGTCGAGCACGAGCATGTCGCCGGCCGCGACGTCCGTTCCGCCGAGCGGGGTCGACCGCGTGGACCAACGGCCGATGACCCGCTGCAGCGGAGGCTGCTCCCACAGCGTGGCCCGCATGCTCCCCTGGATGTCGGCGAGGCCGTGGTTCAGGTCGTCGCGCATCCGCGCGTCGCTCACCTGCCGTTCGAGGCCGTTGCTGATCCAGTTGCCCATGGCCCCCATGGCGGAGGCGAGCGTGAGCCAGACCTGCTCACGGATCTCCGTATTGCTGCGCGCGATCTCTTCCTCGGTCCGGGCGCCGTCCTCTTCGATCAGCCAGGCGATCGCGTCGGCGCCGAGCTCCTGGCGACGGTAGGCGATATGGGCCTCAAGAATGTCCATGATCTGCTGGTTGGCCCGCTGGGCTTCCTCCCCGCCGTCCAGCAGGGCGGGGAGGGCCGTGACGAGCTGCTGCGCCGCCTGTTCCGAGAGCCCGAAAATACGCATGAGGACCATCAGGGGCAGCTGTGCGGCGTAGTCGGCGACCAGGTTGGCGCGCCCGGTCTCGCAGAACTGGTCGATCAGACGGTTCCCACGGTCACGGGTGTAGCGGCGCACCGTGCCGAGACGGGTCCTGCCCAGACTGCGGGTGAGGGCCCCGCGCAGCCGTGTATGCCGCTCCCCGGTGGCGAACAACGCGTTGGGGCGCTCCTGTGTGTGCAGCGCGAGCGACCAGTCACCGGGTATCGGAGCGCGGGGCCGCCAGTGCTGCGAACTGCGGCTGTAGAGCACGTCCTGGCGCATCACCGTCTTCGCTTCCTGGTAGCCGATGACCAGCCAGGCGAAGACCCCGTCCAGGGTGACGGGGACGACGCCGCCGTACTCGGCCCGGGCCTTGTGATACATCTCCCGCGGATCCGGGTGAGTGTCGATCTCCGCCACCGACAGTGCCGCGCCATGGGCGGGGCAGCCGGCGGGGGCTAAGGAGGCAGGGGCTAAGGAGGTGGTGGCACCGGCCAGAAAATCGGGATATGAAGTCATGGCACCCATTCCGTCGAGAACGCCGCAGCGTACGGCCGCAGGCGCAACCTGGATGCGGCCCTGATAGGGGCTGCGATCTTCCTGCACTCGGTGAGAGGGTGTCAACAATCGGGGAAGTATGCGTAGGTGGGTGCGCTGAGAGCGCTACGCCCATGGCTATCCTCGGATCGCCCATCCTTCCGTGGCCCTTGGAGACCTACAGGTGAACGCAGACGACGCAGGCCCCAGAGGGGGTGACATCGACCGACTGCTGGCTGACGCCTACGCGAACGCCCACCAGGAAGGGATGCGGAGGGAGCAGCTCCTGAGGTACGTCATCAACTGTCTCCTGGACGATGTCGATGGCTACGCAAGGCGGTTGGAGGTAAGCCGGGAGAGTCTCCTGCCTCCCCGGCACGTCTCCTTCATGACGGGGATTTCCCCTGCGCGCGCACAGGAACTGCTCGACGGCGCACCTCTCACCGAGGAGGAGCCCAAGGCGGTCGAGGCGCGGGAAGGTTTCCGCCTCGACCTGCTCTTGCCACGTCTGACCTTCCTCAGGGAGACACGCCCCAACCCGGCGACGCAGAAGACGTACACGGATGTCGCCATCGCTGCCCAGACCGGCCTCACGCGGCAAACGGTCTGGAATGTGTTCAACGGCAAGCGCAAGCCGCGGCACGACATGGTCGGCACCCTGGAAAGTTTCTTCCGGGCCCCTCTCGGCTTCTGCTACCGCAGCGAGGGCGAGGCACTCGCCGAACTCCTGCGGCGCATGGTCCAGGTCGACCTGCCCAAGCTGGCAACGGAGTTGGCACTCAAGCGGCTCGGGGCCGAGGGTCTCGCGCTGCGCAGCGCAGGCGATATCGACGTTCTGCGGGACATCCTTCCGGCCCTCGACATGCTGGCTGCGCAACGCCGGGCGTCGGCGGGGCCGTCCGGCGACGAATGAGCCGGCGGCGCTGCTCCTGGCGTACGTACCGCGACGTACGTACGTAGCGCACCGTGCCGGGCAGGCCTCGACGATCGTCAGCGATTTCCCCAATTGTTGACAGCGTGCTCGGCGTGCATAAGGATCTACCCGACGCTGGCGTCGGTCGACCTGTCGACTCCGCCCTCGAAGCCTTCGACATGGCCATGGCCGCCCCTTCTCGCCGAAAAGGAGCACGTCCGTCATGGCCCTCCAGCCGGTCGCGCCCGCTGCCCTTCAGACCGGTTCGCTCCCCGACCACGTGGCCGTGGTCGTGGCGCCCTACGGCGATGACGGCGCGTACGCCGGTGAGTTCACCGCCCGCGGCTGGCCCAGCGTGGCGGTCGAGCTGGCCCCCGAGGCCCTCCCGCCGGAGCTCGCGACCTCCGTGGTCAGCGGGGAGTACCGCCACCGGATCGTGCACACCGGTTCCGTGGGCGAGACCGCTGAGTTACTGGCGCCTCACCGGGTGGGTGCGGTGGTCGCCGGCAGCTCACTCGGCGTCGACCTCGCCGACCAGCTGGCGAAGCGGCTTCGGCGCACGGGCAACGATCCCTCCAGTTCGCTGCTGCGCCACGACATCGGGCTCCAGGCCGAGATGCTGGAGGCCGCGGGCGTGGCGGCCCCGCGTGGCATCCGTACGAAGAGCCTGGCGGCCGCACTCGACTGGGCCGCGTTCCATGACCTGCCCGAATATGTCGTCGCCGCGGCAGACACGGCGCTCGATGCTCCCGTCTGGCGCTGCCGGTCCGGCTACGACCTCGCCCTGGCCTGGCGCGCGCTGCGCCGGACAACCCACCAGCAGTGCCCCGGTCCGAACTTGGTCCTCCAAGAACACCTGTCCGGCACCGTCTACCACCTGGACACCGTCACCGGGCGCGGCCCGTACGACACGGTGGAGCACCGCGTCACCCGCATCTGGGCCGAGACCCAAACCCCCGCCGGACTGCATGACCGGTCGGACCTGGTCGATCCGCGCGGCCTTGTGCCCCGGCTGCTGACCCTCTACATGCTGCGGGTCCTGGACATCCTCCAAGTGACCACGGGCGTACTGCGCAGCCGACTCGTACTCGTGGACGGGCAGGGCCCGGTCCTGGTGCGCGCCGAGCCGGTGCCGCCGATGGATGCCGCCGACCTCGTCCTGCGCGAACTGACCGGGAACAACTTCGTGCAGGACGCGGTGCGGGCCGCGTTACCCGACCGCCCCCACGCCCCGACCGGTGACTCGCCCCGGCCGCACGTCGCACGCGTCTCCCTGATCGCTCCGCAGGACGCAGTGCTCGACCGGGAGTTACTGCGCACGATCAGCACGCTGCCCACTGTCAGGCAAACGGTGGGCGACTTGCGCCCCGGAGCCCGGGTGCGGCGCACCGTGGACCGGTCCAGCTCCCCGGGAGAGCTGGTCCTGGCCGCCGACAGCCGTGCGGACGTCGACAGAGACCACCGGGCCATCAGGGCAGCCGAGCGCCGGGGCCTTTACCGGTGAGCGGGCGCAGAGGACTTCCGGCTACCTGGGCGATACGAGTGCGGCCTTGGGGGCAGGGGGATGCGCCGCGGCCTTGGGGCGGTCTGTGAGGAGGTAGGCGCGACGCCATCCGAGGAAAGGCCGTTCGATGCCATGGAACGTGACGACGGCTGCAACCAATGTGATGGGAAGGACTGCCGCCGTCGCAGTGATGAAGGCATCCACCACCGGGCGCCCGGTCAGCTCGATCCACCAGCGGTGGGAGATGATCACCGTGACGACCATGTAGTGGAGCAGATAGACGGAGAAGCTCATCTCTCCGACTTTGGCGACAGCCCTCGACACGAGCCCCGTTGAGGTGAAGGTGGCCACGTAGGTCAGCACCACCAGGGACCAAAGGGTTCCTTCGACGTCGACCCAGAGCAGACGTGTGGCGTGCCCTTCGTGGAAGGAGTGGGTCTGGTTGAAGGCCCAGACCGCGCCGGTGACCAAGGCGGTGGCGATGCCGACCTTCAGCAGTCCCTGGAACCGTTCCCGATGGTGCACGAAGAACCAGGCGGCCACCATGCCCATCAGGAATTGGTCGATTCTGCCGGCGAGACTGTAATAGAGCATCGAGTTCACGTTGATGCTGCCGTCGGCCGAAGCCCACACCAGCGTTCGGATCACGGCAACGGCGGCCAGAACCTTGAGCAGAGCCAGCGGGCCGTGCTTGGTGAGGAGCCTGCTGAACAGCGGGAACAGCAGATAGAACTGCAACTCGACCGCGATGGCCCACCACATGCTCGACACGGCCCCCAGGTTGAGGGACCCGGGCAGGTTGCCGAGACCGGCCAGGGACTGGAGCACGGACAGCAGGCCTGCACCCTCCTTGTGCGCGCCGACCCCCAGGATGATCAGCGCAATGTAGAGCGGGAAGATCCGCAGAACCCGATTGCCCAGGAACCGGCCGTAGTGAACGTCCTTGCCCAGGGTGCCGATGGTGAAGATGAATCCGGACAGAACCATGAAGAGGGCCACCCCGGTATGGCCCTCCAGCACCATGGTGGCCAGCGGATTCTCCGTATACAGCCAGCCGTGCGGGTCACTGTTCGGGATCTCCCTGAGATACGGAGAGATCATCAGTGTTCCGTGACAGAGGAGCACCAGCACGGCAGCGTAGGCACGCAAGTGATCCACGGACACGAGGTACTGCCGATTGCTGCTGCGCATGAATGGTCCCCGGCCTCTCATCACCCACGTCACGACGGCCTCGCGACGGCGAACGGATCAGAGACGACAGCACCATGCGCGGCAGTCGTGACAGTACATATGCGTGAGTTCCCGTCTGCTTGTCGGAAGATTTCACTCGTGCGAGGGACGCCTGCGATATGAAAATGGCGCCAATTGCATCTGGGCAATCGACTGTCGGTACTCACCGACGCTTACCCGTGCGACACGAACGCCGACGCCCGGCTGACGCAGCCATATGGAGTTGAGGGCCTCCAACATCGCTGGTACAAACGAGGGCTGGCCATCAGGTGGCCGGGCGGGACGAGGGCGGTGCGTGGTGTGGCACGGGCAACGACAGGCGACGGCACGGGGCACAGCGGCTTGAGGCGCTGGCCGCTCTTGGCGGCGGTGGCGGTCGACTCGCTGGGCACGGGCCTGTATCTCCCGCTGTCGATGCTGTACTTCCTGCGGGTCACCGACCTGGACCTGGCCGCGATCGGTGTGCTCGTCAGCGTAGGTACCGCGCTGACCCTGCCGGTGCCGTTGCTCGTCGGGCGGTTGGTCGACCGGGTCGGGCCGCGTCTGGTGGTCGCCGGCGGGCAGGCCGTACAGGGGCTCGGTTTCCTGCTCTACCTGGCGGTCTCCGGCGTGAGTTCGCTGGTCACCGCCGTCCTGGTGACTTCGATCGGCCTGCGGGTCTACTGGTCATCGGTCTTCACGCTCATCGCCGACCAGGCGGACGCCGAGCACGCAGGCGCCATGGACCACTGGTTCGCCCGGACCGGGATGTTCCGGGAGGCGGGCGCCGGCGGTGGGGCGCTGCTCGCGGGAGCGGTGCTCGCCGTCGACTCCACGCGCGTGTACGACGGGCTGATCCTCGCCAGCGCGCTGGCCTTCTTCGCCGCCGCGCTGGTGGTCGTCCTCGCGGTGCCCTCCGTCCCACACGCACCGCCCCCGGCCGAGGGCCACTTCGGCTACCGGGCACTGCTGCGGGATCGGCCCTACCTCGCGCTGATCGGAACCTGCACGATCTTCGCCCTGTGCAGCTCGTTCCTGGCCCTGTCGCTGCCCGTCTACGTCGTCCAGGGCCTGTCAGGACCAAGCTGGGCGCCGGGCCCCCTCCTGGCCCTGAACACACTGCTGCTGGCCACCTGCACGGCTGCCCTGACCCGCTTCGTGCGACGCCACTGCACCCGCGCCCGCGCCATGGCGTGGGCCGGCGGCCTGTGGGCCCTGTGGTGCGCCGCTTCCGCAGCGGCGGCCCTGCTGCCGTCCCGGGCGCTGGTGCCGTTCCTGGTGGCCGTGGTGGTGTGCTACACCCTCGCGGAAATGACTTATGGGCCCGCGTCGAACGCGCTCGCCGCGGACGCGGCGCCACCCGGTTCGCGGGGTACTTACCTGGCGGCGTTCCAGTACTCCTTCGCGTGCGCGAACATCATCGCGCCCACCCTGTTCGGTCTGCTCTTCAGCCACGGCCGCCTGCTGCCCTGGCTCGCCGTGGGCCTGCTCTCCGCTTTGGGCGCAGTGCTGATGCTGCACCTGGAACACCGACTGCCGAAGGAAAGCCGAACATCCCGGCACGAAATCGACACCCCGAACAAGGCGCCGGAAAGCGCAGCTTGAAAGGGACGGCTCTTATCTGATCTACAGAGTCTGTCAACGGTTCGACCGCTCACGTACAAACTCGCCAAACTCGCAACCTTCAGTCGATCTTCTCGTTGGGACGGTGAGTGGCCCCGATTTCGCAGCGTCTGTTGTATTGGGCCTCGGCGACTATCCGCATGGACTGCGGCTACTGGAGCGTCGGCACCTTGCACATCTCATTTCTGATCCATAATTCATTTGGTTTCGGTGGCACGATCCGTGCCACTACCAACCTCGCCAATGCCCTCGTCGAGCAGCATGACGTGGAGATCGTGTCGGTCTACCGCCACAGGGATTCACCCGCGTTTCCCGTTCATCCTCACATCCGGCTTCGGCATCTCGTGGACCTGAGGAAGGGAACACCTGGGTATGAGGGGGACCTGCCTGAATCCCGGAGGCCCGCTGCTGTCTTTCCCAGAAACGAGACGCAATACCCGCACTACAGCAGACTGACCGATCAGCGAATTGCCCAGTACTTGAGCACTTTGACGAGCGACGTCATTGTGGGAACTCGACCAGGCCTGAACGCGCATATCTGCCTGCAGGCCAAGCGGGGTCCGCTGCGCGTGGGGCAGGAGCACCTGACCTTCCGCAATCACGCGCGATCGCTACGGCTTTCCCTGCGCCGCCTGTATCCGCAGCTGGACATGCTGACGACCACGACCTTGGCTGATGCGAACACCTATCGCAGGCGCATGATGCTTCCGGGAGTACGCATCGAAGCATTCCCCAACCCTGTCCCGGCGCCGCGAAGCGCCCCGTCGGGCGACAGGGAGAAAGTAGTGGTCGCCGCAGGGAGACTCGTCCCGTCAAAACGGTACGACCTCCTCATCCGGGCATTCGACAGAGTGCGCTCCGTGCGTCCTGACTGGAGTCTTCGCATCTTCGGCCCGGGGATCGCGGGAGGCCACGGACTGCAACTCCAGCGGCTCATCGAGGAACGGGGCATGGAAAAGCACGCGTTTCTGATGGGCGCGGTTGCACCCCTGGAATCCGAGTGGCTCAAAGCGGGGTTGGCCGCAAGTGCCTCCGACCACGAGTCGTTCGGCATGACGATCGTCGAAGCGATGCGGTGCGGCGTGCCCGTTGTCTCCACCGACTGCCCACTGGGACCGAGAGAAATTATCTCCGACGGAGTTGACGGGCGCCTTGTTCCCATGGGCAATGAGAAGGCCCTTGCCCAAAACCTACTGGAGCTCATCAACAGCGATGAGCTCCGCCAGCGGATGGCTGAGGCGGCACGAGCCGCCTCAGCGCGATACGAGCCGGCACTCGTCGCGGACCGCTTCGCCGATACCTGCGCGCAACTGACTGGGCGGCACGGCCCGAGCGGGACTCTGAGAACTGTCCTTCACCAAACCCGGGGCTCAGTGATCGGAGCGGCCTACGGAATCAAGGACGCCGTCAAGCAGAGACTCAACTGACACGCGGGGTCACGCAGTTGCCGGGCCGTGGCGTGCGGCGATCTCCTCGGAGCCGGTCCATCGGGCGGTGCGCCCACGTCGGTGCCGAACGGGCTGTTCGTCCCCGCGTGAGTGGCGGGGAGCGCGCTGATCTGGGCGTGGAGCTTGTTAGTTCT
This sequence comes from Streptomyces sp. NPDC056486, assembly GCF_042795295.1. Taxonomy (NCBI): domain Bacteria; kingdom Bacillati; phylum Actinomycetota; class Actinomycetes; order Kitasatosporales; family Streptomycetaceae; genus Streptomyces; species Streptomyces sp. NPDC056486. Next base: position 25,794 of record NZ_JBHTSF010000034.1, on the reverse strand, counting down.
GCGGGCTGGCGAACCAGTGGGCGGCGGCCTGCTCGAACGTTTCGAGGTCCAAGGTCTCTCCACTTGCCCAGGCCACGACGCCGTCGGGGCGCACGAGCACGGCACTGAACCCGAGGTCGTTGTGCGCCGGGCCGGCCGCGTACTGGATGCGGTCCTGCCAGTCCTTCCAGTCCTTGGCCGCACGCTGCAGCGCGTGGTCGGCGCGGAAGTCGAGCAGGACGCCTTGGCCCTGGCGCAACAGGTCGCCGAGGCAGGTGCCGTCCTCGAAGCGGAAGTCGGGGGAGCTGCTGCCGACGAGCGGGTGGGCGCTGCCCAGGTCGTAGCGGTTGAACAGTCCCGTCGTCCTTCGGTAGGCGAAGGTCGTTCCGTCGGTGGTGCTCAGCAGTTCGTGGACCAGGCGCCGCAGCGCGGGGGCGTTGGGGCCCGGCTTCATGGTCGCCACCTGGGCGCGTGACCAGTCGAGCACCGAGGCGCCCACGGGGTGGCGCTCACTGGTGTAGGTGTCGAGCAGGCCCTCGGGTGCGGTGCCGTGCACGGTCGCCGCGAGCTTCCAGCCGAGGTTGGCGGCATCACCGATGCCGAGGTTGAGTCCCTGGCCGCCGAGGGGGGAGTGGATGTGCGCGGCATCCCCGGCGAGCAGCACGCGCCCCTTGCGGTAGGTCGTCGCCTGCATCGCACGGTCGGTGAAACTCGACGCCAGATGCACATCGGTCAGCGTCACGTCGGTCCCGGTGATGCGGCGCAGGACCTCCTGGAGGTGCTCACGCGTCAGCGGCTTGGAACGGTCGAACGAGCCGCCGTCGAAGTCCATCATGCCCAGGTGCCCCTCGAGGGGCGTGCGGAGGTACATGCCGTTCGGCGTCAGGTTGAAGCCGAACGACAGCTGCCCGGGGTCGGCGAAGGTGACCTTGGCGACGTAGCCGGTGAACAGCGGATCCGTGCCGACGAAGTCGAAGCCCGTGAGGCCGCGCACCGTGCTGCGCCCGCCGTCGCACCCCACCAGGTAACGCGCCTGGTACTCCTGTCCGCCGGCCGTAACGGTGACGGACTCGTCGTCCTGCGTGACCGCCGTGACGGGCACGCCACGCAGGATCTCCACGCCGAGCGCGGTGGCGCGTTCGGTCATGACCGAGCCGACCGCTTCGAGGCTGGTCATGAAGCCTTCCATCGCCGGGCTGGGCAGCCTGAAGGGGAGGGCGGTCACGTCGATGCCGGCCGCGTCCAGGCCCATGCCCGCGAAGTGGCTCACATCGCGGGGATCCGGCGCCTCGACTGCGTCTGGGGCCGCGCCGACCTTCGCTGCGTCGGTGCCAGAGGCGCTGATCACTGCTTCGAGCAGGCCGCGGCGGTGGAACATCTCGGCCGACCCGGCGCTCAGGCCGCGCAATCCCAGCGGGAGCGCCTTCCACGGCGAGGTGGCCTCCTCGCCTCCCTCCAGGACCAGGACGGAACAGCCGCCCAGGGCGAGCTCAGTTGCCAGAAACAGGCCGACCGGTCCGCCGCCTGCAATCACTACGTCACGCATGGGAGATTCCTTTCTGAAACGCACGCCGGGGAGGAAACGGTCTGACAGGACGGGTCAGCTCAACCGAGTCGGGTGAGACCGTCGAGGACGACGGCGATGCCGGTCAGGAACTGCTCACGGTCGTCGTGCTCATTCATCTGGCCGACGATGGCGTGCATGAACGGATAGTCCTCGGCATCGAGCTCCTGCCAGGCGGCCGCCGTCGCGTCGAGGAACTCGGCGCGGTCGGACGCGACGGTCGAGGTGTCACCGTCGATCCGGGCGTTCTGACTGACGGCCCCGAGGATGTAGTGCACCAGCGTCGAGGCGGCGTCGAACCAGGAAGCCTGCGGCACACCCAGCGCGCCCACCTGCCGACCGATCCTTTCGAAGATCCCCACCGTCACCGGGCCGAACGGCTTCCGGACGAGCTGCAAGGTCAGGTGTGTCGCGAGCCACTGGTGCTCGGTGATCGCGTCGAACAGTGCCAGCGCGACGGTGCGGATCTCGTCCTCGGGTGTGGCCGTGGCCTTTACGGGCTGGGCCGCCAGTGCGGCCGTGACGACGGTTTCCGTCGCTGTGTCCAGCAGTTCGTCCCGACTGCCCACCCGGTAGTAGATCGCCCCGGCCCCGGTGGACAGACGCTCGGTCAGCGCCCGAGTGGTCAGCGCGCCCTCGCCGCCCGCATCGAGCAGCTCGATCGCAGTCTCGATGATCTGCTCCCGGGAGAGCACCTGGTTACGCCGCTGAGGGCGGGGGGTTCTCGTTGCCATTCCTCCAGCGTGACACATTTGGAGCGTTGTACCAAATTGGTTCAGCGCTCCAATCATGCCCCGCGGACGCCCCCGGGCTGAACCCCACCAGGGGCGTCCGGCGCCCTGGCCTCGGGCAACTCCCGCCGGGTGAAGCGAGGTTGCCGCCAAGCGTGCCGTGCCCCGCAGGTAACCCTCCGACAACCCGGCACCACCCGCTGGACGCCCAGACGCCACCACACATAGCGGGACCTTCATGCCGGACGCCACTCCATCCGCCGCGCCGGCGGATGGGACCGAGCCCTACGCCCCTGGGTGTTCGCCCAGATCGCGAGTGCGGCCCGTGTGAACGGTCAGCTGTGGCGGGGGAGCCAGACAGGGGCGCTGCTGCCGCGTGGGACCAGGATGTCGCGGAAGCGGCCGGGGGTCCGGGACATGAGCACCTGGTCGGTGACGCCCTGGTAGTGGCCGCAGGGGGTGTCGGCGGTGAAGGTGTCCGGGTCGAGGTAGGCGTGGGGGGAGTCGGGGTCGGGATTGAGGGCGGTTGCCCGTGCGTAGGCGCGGTCGAAGACACCGAGGCTGAGGATCCAGGCGGCGATGCGGGTGAGGTTGAGGGTGACGCGGTAGCTGCCGCCGTCGGTGGCGCGGCGCATCAGGGCGGCGAGCGTGCCGGTGGTGGCCAGCCAGGACAGGACGTAGTCGTTGACGACGCTGATGTAGGGCAGGCCCGGCGTGCTGGTCGGCCCGGCCGCGACACCGTCCTCGCCCTCCATCAGCATGATGCCGCTGAGCGCGCCGGCGGTCTGGTCGAAGCCGACGCGGTGGGCCCACGGGCCGGCCTCCCCGGCTAGCGAGAGGCTGACGTGGATGATGCCGGGGCGGATCGCCGCGGCCTGTTCGGCGCTCAGGCCGATCTTCTCCAGGTAGCCGGGGCGGCGGTTGGCGTAGAAGATGTCGGCGTCACGCAGCAGTTGGCGGATCCGCGCCTGCCCCGTGTGGCCGTACGGGTCGATGGTGGTGGAGCGGACGCCGACGTTGGCGCTGTTGTACGTGGAGTCGTGCTCCAGCTCGTTGGGTCGCCAGATGTTCAGCACGTCCGCACCATGCTGGGCGAGGTCGCGGCCGACGCCGGCGCCCGCGATGATGTGCCCCATACCCAGGGCGCGTACGCCCGAGAGCGGCTGGTCAGCGGCGGGGGCAAGGGGTTCGGGTTCGCTGTCGCCGATCTTCTCGATCTTGATGAGCGGTTCCCGGGCGATGTGTTCGTAGGCCGGTTCCCTGAGGAACTCCTCGGTGGTGCGCAGCACGGGCATCACCACGCCGATCTCTTCGCCGGCCTGCTCGAGGTCGGCGGCGTCCCACGTGGCAACGGCATCCGCGACGGCCTGCTTCTCGGGCCAGGTGCGCAGGAGCTTGTAGACGGCGTTCTTGATCTTTGGGTAAGGATTGAGCGGCATGACCCAGCGTCCGTCGCGTGCTTGGTAGAAGTCGAAGCCGAGCGGGTTGGCCGGGTCCGAGGGTGCGCCGCCCGGGTAGCCGTTGAGCAGTTCCCACTTCTTGTCGTAGAAGGGGCAGAGCCGGTGCGGGGCCTTGCGCAGGTCCATGGTGATGTCCTGGCCTTCGCCGCCGCGCTGGCGCCAAAGTGCCGCCAGGGCGACGGACTTGGCGGTCATGCCCAGGGCGGGCACGGCGCCAAGACGCATGATGCTCGGGACGACCGGGTCGCTGCCGATGAAGCTGATCCCTCCGCCGCTGTCCTCGGGGTGGAGGTCGACCGAGGCGAGGACCTCGCGCAGGGCCTGGTGGATGTCGAAGCCGTCGTCACTGGTGAGCGGGTGGGCGATGGCCTTCTGGATGCGGTCGGTGAGTTCTTCGGCGCTCATGGACACTGCTGCCTTTGCATCTGTGCAGGGTGAGGATGTCGGGACGGGCTCGCTGCGGGAAGCGGTCGCACGCCGCGCCCCGGAGGGCGGCTCGGGCGTCGGAGGTCTCGCCGTGGACGCGTATCAGGGCGATGTGCGTGCGCTCGCGTTCGGCGGTGGGTTCGCCGATGGTATCCCCAAGGTCACGAAAAGGGGTGTAATGCCCCATGCGGCCCACCGGGTTGCTCTCGGGCGAGGCGCAGCCCAGGTTGAGTTGTATTCTGCAACACGAGCGTAATCCCGGACTGTCAATGATGCAAAATGCAACTCACGATGCGGGAGTGAACAAGGGAAGGGCATACATGTGGCTGATGACGACCGAGAGCTGCCGGCACTCGTCCGCGAGCTGGTGACCCTCTCCCGGCGTTTCCGGACCAACGCCGAACGGCTCCACCCGGACCTGAGCTTCGTCGAGTACTCCCTGCTGTCGGAGATGGCCGAACGGAACGGGGCCCGAGCGCGCGACCTGGTCGGTCTCTACGGCATCAACAAGTCCACGATCAGCCGCCAGGTCGCCGCTCTGCAGCACGCAGGCCTGGTGGTACGCGAGGCCGACCCGGACAACGCCCGCATGCAGCTGCTGCACCCCAGCGACCACGGCCGCGAACTCCTCGCCCACGCCGATGCCCTGATGCACCACGAGGTGTCCACCCGTACCGAAGCCTGGCCCCCGGAGGAGGTCAGGGCCCTGCGCGGCCTGCTCGCCCGCTACAACACCGCTGCCTCCGCCGTCACCGAGGACGGCCACACCTGACGCCTGCGCGGTTGCGGGGCCCGAGTGGCACGCGGTGTTCAGGGGGAGAGCACTCGCGGTCGCCGCGTGAGAGAGCCCGCAGCACTTGTGTGTCACCTCCGCATCCCGATGACGGACAGTTGCTCCATCCGCAGGGGGAGGGTGCCCCTATGAAGCTGGTCAATCGAGACCGGTTCCATCGAATAATGAGGAAAGCCCGCAAATAACCGCCGAGTAGCAACTGCCCCGCGCGGGTCCCCAGATGACTACGGGGAAGAGGAATCTCCACCACAAGTGGCAGTTGGCATAAGAAGGGCTAGTGCCTCATTGACCTGCAGAGGGGGCTGAAATTCCCCTGCTTCCTTGACCCGCAGGTGGATTGGCAGGTGCATAGTTGGCAGGTGTATAGGGAGACGCATTGGAATCCCCATACGTCACTCCAGGCACTTCTGGGCGGACGCCCAGGGAAGGCGATCACCCATCCGTTCTCTCCCCGCCCGCGAACCTCGCTGGACCTCCAGCCGAGTTCACGCCCTAGGCGGCCCGTGCGCAGTGGCTGGAGGACGTATCGGCGTAATCTTGCCGGTGTACGTCCGGCGCGGGTTGACAGGCTGACGATGCGACAGCACCTTCTTCCAGAGAGGGAGGGGGAAGGATGCCGATAAGTAACGTATACAGCAGGGGATTATGGGCCGTCAGCGGCGGCACGCACGAGATCTCCGTGACCATCGCCAGGGCCGGCGGCCGAGGGTGGGCATTCGCCGAGACCGCGCTGGCCCGAGTATCGGGCAGCGGGGCCGCCTACGCATGGATCTCAGCAATCCGCTATCAGCCGAGCGATGATCAGATATACACCGGGATCTCTCCTGACCCGGACGGCGCGCAGAGCGCGCAGTGGATCGCGAATTGCCTGTCGGCCACCTTCACCGTGCGAGTGATCAACGAGTACGCATACGCCATCGCCAAGTTGTCACCCTGGGACTGAGGAGTGAGGACCCCGTGACGCAACAGCCGGGCGGGTCAGGACAGGACCTGCGGGTGTTACAGGTCCGCGTGTACTACGACCGGAACTCGGGCGACATCGTCCATGTGCACCAGCTGGCAGCGGCGCCTGCGGAAGAATTCGACGATCAGCGCATCCGCGAGGAGATGACCTCCTTCGAAGAGTCTTTGCGGCAGCGGCACCCAGCCGAGCTCGACTACCTGGTGGTCGACGAGACGTCACTCGATGAGGCGGTGAGCCCGGACGTCAACCTCAAAGTGGACGTAGTAGCTCAAAGGCTGATCCGCGACGACAGGACCGAAAGCTGATTCGCGAGGGACGTTGAGGACAGAACCTGCACGCCTCTTGGACAACACTCCCACCCGGGTGACAACACTGACGCAAGGATGATGCCCGATGACGGTTGGGAATCTGCAGTACGGCACCGGAAACAACTCTGGCAACGACCCGACGACTCTGACATCGGCCGCATCTCCACATACGTTGGCCGCAGAGAACACTGCATTTTCCCATGCAGCGGTAGTGGGCAGGGGGAACAATCAAGGCCACGGCGTCGCCGGCTACTCCAACGGCTGCTCCTTCCCCGAAGGCTGCTTCAACGGCGCAGGCGTGTACGGCGAGAACACCGGAACGGGCTACGGTGTCCGCGGCTGGTCGCCCGGTGTCGGAGTCGGGGGATACAGCGGCGGTGCGAGTCCTGGAGTCGACGGCGGGAACTGGAGCGGCGGCGACGGCGTGGACGGGTTCAGCACACGCCGCAACGGGGTGCAGGGGGCGTCCGAGAGCCGGGCCGCGAGCGGTGTGTACGGCGAGAACATGAGCGGCGGGGGATTCGGGGTCGCCGGCCGGTCGAATGCGCGCTCCCTTGCGGCCGGGGCGGCCGTCCTCGGCGACAACACCGCCGGCGGCTTCGCGGGAATCTTCAATGGAGCAGTGCGCGTGAACGGCATGTTGAGCAAGTCCGGCGGCGGATTCCGGATCGACCACCCGCTGGATCCCGCGCGCAGCTACCTGAATCACAGCTTCGTCGAGTCCCCGGACATGATGAACATCTACAACGGGAACGTGACCACCGACGCAGAAGGCAACGCGGTGGTCGATTTACCCAGCTATTTTGAGGCGCTCAATCGTGATTTCCGATACCAGCTGACGGTGATCGGGGTGTTCGCCCAGGCCATCGTGGCCGAGGAGCTCAGGGACAACCGCTTCAGCATTCGCACGGACAAGCCAGACGTCCGGGTGTCGTGGCAGGTGACCGGCGTCCGGCAGGACGCCTGGGCGAACAGCCACCGGCCGGAGGCCGAGGAGACGAAGCCGGAAGACGAGCAGGATCGCTATCTCGCCCCGGAGGAGCACGGCCAGCCGGTGGCCACGGGCCTGTTCTACGTGGAGGCCCCAACGGGCGTCGCGCCCCGCGAACAGACAGGTACCGCACCGGGCACCCTTTGATTCTTGACGCGCCTTGTCGGCGGCCCGACCGGCGCCCCGATAAGGGGGCATCAGCAGTGTTCGGGGGTTGCCGATTCCGCTGCCCGGGATTCTGAACTCGGCCGCGCTATCGCCGTCCTCGCCGGCGCTCAGCAATACTCTCTGTGGAACCGGCAGCAGCTCGCCAATCAGCTGCGTTCCCGGTCGCGGGGGTGCTGACGTCTCGACGTGGCAGCGACCTTCTTGCACACTGACCGCCACAGCCTCGGACAACTGGTCGCGCGTCGCCAGGCCTCCGAGGGCGGCCGTGCCACGGCCGACCGGAACACGCAGTCGGGAATCGGTGAGGGAGCTTTGGAAGACTCGCTCGCACGTGGGCCGCAGCAGACCCATGAGTCGCCGTCCCCGGCGGCTGACGGGGGAGGCACCCCGACGCTCCGCCGCCGCAACTCCGAGTCGGGCACGGGGCCCGTACTTGGGCGTGCCCTGCAGATCCTCGGCGCGTTCAGCGCGAAGTACCCGGAGATGACGCTGAGCGAGTTGTCCCGGCGATCCGGGCTTCCGGTGTCGACCGTGCACCGGATGCTCGGCGAGCTCATCGCCTGGGGAGCGCTGGAGCGCGGCGACAAAGGGTGCTACCGCGTCGGCCTGCGACTGTGGGAAGTCGCCTCCCTCGCGCCGCGCGGACAGGGCCTGCGCGAGCGGGCCCTACCGTTCCTTGAGGACCTCTCCCAGGTCACCCGCGAGAACGTTCAGCTCGCGGTGCGCGAGGGCACGGAGGTCGTCTTCGTCGAGCGCATCGCGGCGTCAGGCGCGGTGCCCGTGCTGACGCGCGTGGGAGGGCGCTTCGCCCTCACGGCCACCGGCGTGGGCCTTGTCCTGCTCGCGCACGCCCCTGCCGAGGTGCAGGGGCAGGCGCTCGCGGGCCCGCTGGAGCGATTCACGCCGGGCACGGTCACTGATCCGCGTGAGTTGCGGCGCATGCTGGCCGATGTGCGGACCAACGGCTACGCCGTCAGCGACCGCCAGGTCACGATGGACGCTCTGTCGGTCGCCGCGCCGGTGCACCGCGGTGGCGCGGTGATCGCCTCGGTGTCGCTGGTGGTCCGTCATGGCAGCGCCTCCGCACATGGGTTGGCCCGGCTCGTCTGTACGAGCGCCCGGGCGATCTCCCGCGCCTTGACCACGCCGTAGCTCCGGACTGCGCCGCCCCGTCACGTCAGCACGGCCGGGATTGCGTAGATGTTTCCCGGCATCCGGAAAGGGCCCTGGTGACCCGGGGGCGCCGAGCCCACGATGGTCCGCACCGGCCGACCCCCTCCGCAACAAGGGGCCGATGAGCCGCTGCCGACCGCAAACCCGGAACCCGCGCTCAGGCCATCGGTACCACGCTCCTTGAATCCTGCAGCGCTCCGTTCTCCGAAGGGAAACGATCATGACTGCTTTCGTACGCAATCAGTGGTACGTCGCTGCCTACGGCCGCGAGGTCGGGCGCGAGCTGCTCGGACGTACCGTGCTGGCCGAGCCGATCCTCCTGTACCGCACGGAGGACGGCCGGGCGGTGGCGATGTCCGAGCGCTGTGTGCACCGGCGCTTCCCGCTCTCGCTGGCGCCGAGCAGGCTGGACGGAGACCGGGTGGTGTGCGGCTACCACGGCTTCACCTACGGCACCGACGGCGGCTGCGTCTTCGTGCCCGGCCAGCACCGCATCCCGCGCACGGCGCGCCTGAAAACGTACCCGGTGATCGAGCAGGACTCCTTCGTCTGGGTGTGGATCGGCGACCGTGAACCCGGCAACACCCTCCCGCCCCGCGCTCCGTGGATGGACTCGCCCGGGTACACCGTGGTGTCGGGCATGGAGCCGGTCGACGGCGACTACGGGCTGCTGGTCGACAACCTCATGGACCTGTCGCACGAGACGTACCTGCACGGCGGCTACATCGGCACACCGGAGGTGGCCGAGACGCCCATCACCACCGAGGTCGACGACACAGCCGGCATTGTCCGCGTCAGCCGCCACATGGACGACGCGGAATGCCCTCCGTTCTACGCCAAGTCCACGGGTGTCGAGGGCCGCATCAGCCGTTGGCAGGACATCGAGTACCACGCGCCGTGTCTCTACTTGCTCCACTCGCGCATCGCGCCGGTCGGCGCGCCCGGGCCGAACCCGGACGGCAGCGACCCGCATGCCTTCCATGTGGAGGTGGTCTACGGCATCACCCCGTCGACGGAGAAATCGACGTACGACTTCTGGGCCGTGGCCCGCGACTTCGCCCTCGACGACCAGAACGTCACCGAATTCCTGCACGGCAACAACCACACGGTGGTCATGCAGGATGTCGTCGCCCTCAACGTGCTGCAGAAATCCCTGGACACCGAGCAGGCCGGCTACCAGGAGCTGAGCATCAACATCGACACGGGCGGACTCGCCGCCCGCCGCATCCTTGCCCGGCTGGCCCAGGAGGGGACCGTGACACAGGCCCCGGCGGTGACCCGATGATCCCGCTGCACCCACCCGCCCTCTCCGGCGATGGCGTCTACCGCATCCACTGGGTGCTCGGCACCGACCGGTTGCTGGCCGTCTGTCACTGCGGTGCGCAACGGGAGTTCGAGGATCCGGTGGTGCTGTGGGACTGGCTGCTGGGCCATCCCGAGGACCACCACCTCGGCTCTGTCCCGGAGTCCGCTCCCGCTCCCGCTCCCGCACTCGCACCCGCCCCTCAGCCTCGCCAGGCGGACTTCGCCTGAAGTCGCCCCCCCCGGTCCGGAAAGAGAGTCATCACCATGAACAGCACGAGCCTTCCGCGCACCGGGGGCGAACTCGACCTGGCCCTGGTGCACCGGGAGTTCCTCGCCGAGGGCGTCGTCCGGCTCAGCCTGACCCATCCATCCGGCGCGCGGCTGCCGGCGTGGAGCCCGGGCGCCCACATCGACCTGGTGCTGGGCCCCGATTTGGTACGGCAGTACTCGCTGTGCGGTGATCCTGGGGACGCCTCCCTCCTTCAAGTGGCCGTGCTGCACGAGCCGGAGAGCCGGGGCGGCTCCCAGTACGTGCACGACGTGCTGGCCGTGGGCGACACGGTCCGGGTGATCGGCCCCCGCAACCACTTCCAACTACTCGGCTCCCAGCGCTACGTGTTCATCGCGGGCGGCATCGGTATCACCCCGATCCTGCCGATGATCGCCGCCGCCGACCGGCGGGGAGCTGACTGGCGACTGGTGTACGGCGGGCGCAGCCGCGCCACCATGGCCTTCGCCGAGCAGCTCGCCAAGGACCATCCCCGCCGGGTGGAAGTGTGCCCCCAGGACGAGACCGGCCACCTCGACCTGGACGGGCTGCTCGGCAGCCCCGCTACAGGCACCCTCGTCTACTGCTGCGGCCCCGAGCCTCTGCTCGACGCGGTGGAACAGCGGTGTGCCTCCTGGCCGGAGGGCACACTGCACATCGAGCGCTTCACACCGAGGGTGCGGGAGGACGATGCCCCTTCGGCCTCCTTCGAGGTGGAACTCTCCCGCACCGGCATCACGGTGACGGTCCCGCCGGACAAGAGCGTCCTGGAGAGTGTCGAGGAGGCCGGCGTGCAAGTGCTGTCCTCGTGCAAGGAGGGCACCTGCGGCACCTGCGAGACCGCGGTCCTCGACGGGGTGGTGGACCACAGGGACTCCCTCCTCACCCCCGCTGAACAGGCATGCAACGACACGATGTTCATCTGCGTCTCGCGCGCAGCCTGCCCACGCCTGGTCCTGGATCTGTGACCGACCACTGACGGGAGCCACTGCTGACGGGGGCCACCACTGGCGGGAGCCCGCTGCGGGCAACGGAAACCGCGGCCCTGGGGAGGCGCGCCCCGGGGCCGCGGCGAGCCTGGCCAGGCAGCGCGGCGACAGACGGCACCGTGATCCGCTCGGGCCATGTGAGGCGAGAGGCCTGTAACCGTACGGCTTCCCGACTATGACGTCCCGAGGCAGTCGGCCCGCCCCTATCCGTATATCTCACGCCCCACGGGATATAGCCAATACCCCAGCCTCATCAGGAAATTCAGAAAAGACCACCCTTGCGAGTCGAAGTCAGTGAAACTTCGAAGGCTTCATCCGTGTCGTGGCACGCTTCATCTTCACAATTTTCGCTAGTGTTTCTCTGATTTCACTTCTTGACCGGGTCAAGTGGCGAGTGCTAGTGTCAGAAATTCTCAAACGGGTCCAGTCCACTTGCGGCGCCTTGAGGGTGCTATCGAATTTACGGGGCGTAAGGAACGACTCCGCGACGCATTGGATGAGGTCTTCACTTCGACCACTGGACCTCTCGGGGGAGGGGGAATCGTTGCTTCATAAACTTACTGCGGGACAAATCCGCGGTCTGGCGCTGCTTCTGGCTGCTTTTCTGGCCTGTGCATGGGTTCTGTCCACTGCGTCAGATGTGTTGGCCAAGCCCAAAAAGCCAAAAAACAACCAATCACGTGCCCGGTTTGTCGAAGGGTATAAACCTCCTGAGCACTTCACGTGCAAGTACGTCGAAAAGGAGAAAAACAAGGTCGTAGAGGCGTACATGTGTAAGTCTGGCAAAGCGAAGCCGGTTCGGCTTGGTGCGATACTTGCAGAGGAAACCGAGATGCGGCTTCCTCCCGACGACTCGGGCTGGGAATACCTGGCAGCCCCCGATCAATTCCAGTGCAAGTGGGAAGGTGGGGTCTCCCGGGAAACCGATACCTTCAGGTGCGAATATGAGCACCGGCACGAGGATGGACAGAAGCACAGTTACAAGTACCGCCTGAGTGAAACGACGCTCTCCGATCCCGAGGATGGCAGCGGCGCGGCGTGGTACCCGGCGCACAGTAACGAGTAGCGATCGAGGGGGCATGGTATCCCTTTTCATCAGCCACAGCAGCCAAGACCGTGCTGTGGCTGAGTGGGTTGTCGCGCGGCTCAGCAGTGAAGGATTTGCCGGTCTCTTTCTCAGCTTTGATCCCGACCTTGGAATTCCAGTCGGCCGCTCCTGGGAACGTGAGCTGTATGTGCAGTTGCGGAAAGCAGACGCGGTGGTCTATTTGGCGAGTACCGCTTCCGTCTCCTCGCACTGGTGCTTTGCTGAGCTGAGTCTGGCCCGCTCGCTGGGCAGGCCGGTCTTTCCACTGCGTGTCGACAGCACCGCACGGCTGCGTCTCCTTGATGAGATCCAGTGGCTGGATCTCGCGGACGGCGACTCTGCCCTGGACCGCCTCGTGGCAGACCTACGACGGGCGGGATTCGAGGCAGCAGACTCCTTCGCCTGGGACGTCACCCGTTCCCCTTATCCGGGACTGGAGCCTTTTGCGCCCGAAGACGCGGGTGTCTTTTTCGGGCGGACCGGCGAGACCGAGCGGCTGCTGGAACTGTTGCAGCCCACCTTGCAACACGGTGCCGGCCGTTTCGTGGCAGTCATCGGCCCTTCTGGGAGCGGCAAGTCCTCTTTGCTGCACGCGGGGTTACTGCCACGCCTGCACCGTCGGCACCATCTATGGGACGTACTGCATCCGTTCCGTCCCGGCCGGCATCCCACTCGGAATCTGGCGGGCAGCCTGGTGGAGGGCTTCGCCGCTCATGGCCTCGCCCGCTCCGTCGCCGGCCTGGAGCGGGCGCTGCAGCAGGGCTCCGAGGCGCTGGTGGATTTGGCGACAGAGCTGGCGCAGACCGGGGGCGAAGGACGCAGCGTGCTCCTGGTCCTCGACCAGGCCGAGGAACTGCTCACCCGCAGTGGTGTCGCGGAGCAGCACGACTTCTTGCGACTCCTGAGCGGCGCGTTACACGAAGAGAGTCCGTTGTGGATCGTTGCGACTGTGCGCTCGGAGTTCCTCACCACTAGCCCGGAGCGGGCCGGCCTGACCGAGGCGATCGACGAGACAGTCGCCGTCGAACCGCTCAGCCGTCCCCGCCTGCCCGAAGTCATCGAACGCCCCGCGCGGCAGGCCGGTTTGGACTTCGCCCCTGGACTGATCGCGCGCATGGTCGAGGAGACCGCGGGCGGAGACGCCCTGTCTCTGCTTGCGTACACCCTGCGTGAGCTCTACATACGCAGTGGCGGCGGGGGGATGGTGACCGTTGCCGACTATGAGGCGGTGGGTGGGGTGGTGGGCGCCCTGCGACGCCGTGCCGACTCGCTTCTCGACGAGCTGACACGGCGCGGGCGGGGCGATGCCGTTCTGCCGACCCTTCTGAAGCTCGCCGCGGTCGAGGGTGATCAGGAGCCGACGCGCAGACGCCTGCCGTACAGCACACTGGCCGCCGACGAACAGGACGTCGTGGACATCTTCGTCGAGGCCCGGCTGCTTGTCCGCGGTGTCACCGACGGCGAGGAACTCGCGGTCGAGGTCGCCCACGAGTCGCTGCTGCGCCAATGGTCCCCGCTGCGCAAAGCTATCGACGACTCCCGCCACTCGCTGCGTCTGCGGTCGGAACTCGAGCGGCTGGCGGCCGACTGGGACCGCGGCGGCCAGGACGAGTCGTATCTCCTGCGCGGGGGCCGACTTGCCGCCTTCGTGAACTGGGCGACCGGGCATCCGGCGGAACTCGGCCCGCTGGAGGGGCAGTTCGTCGGCGCCGGGCAGGCTCTCGCGGCGCGCGAACTCGCCATCGCGCAGCGCTCGAAACGTCGGCGTCGCAGGCTGCTGGCCGGCCTCGCCGCCCTGCTGGCCCTCACCCTCCTCGCCGGCGGCCTCGCCTACCTGAGCGATCAGCGCGCCGATTCCCGCGCGCGGCTGGCACTGTCGGACAAGCTCGGCACCGAGGCGAACATCCTCGTGGACGGCCAGCCCGACCTGGCCATTCTGCTGGGGCTGCAGAGTCTGGACGTAGCACAAGGGGACCGGGCCCAGCCACAGCTGCCAGCCGGGTTGATCACCGGCCTCGCGCGCGTAACGCACGCCTCCCGGCTGATGGTCCACTCTCATCAGGTGCAGGGAGCCGCGTTCAGCCCGGACGGCACATTGTTCGCGACATGCGGCTGGGACAAGTCCGTACACCTGTGGAACACCGCGTCGGGGACGCGGCACGGCAAGCCGCTGGTCGGACATACGGGCGCAGTCATGGACGTGGCCTTCCAGCCTCACGGAAGCCTGCTGGCGACAGCGAGCCGGGACGGCACCGTCCGGCTGTGGGACGTTGCCACAGGGAAAGCGCATGGTGCGCCGCTCCGAGGGCACCAAGGTGCCTTGCAGGACCTGGCGTTCGACCCCGAGGGGGAGCTGCTCGCGTCGGCGAGCATGGACGGCACCGTCCGACTGTGGGACGTCGCTACGGGGAAGCCGCGCGGCGCACCGCTCCGAGGGCACCGGGACGTGGTTACTGGAGTGGCATTCAGCCCGAACGGCCGGTGGCTCGCCACCGCGAGCTGGGACAAGACTGCGCGCCTGTGGCAGCTGGGGGAGGACCGCCCGCGCCAGGCGCGGGTGTTCACCGGTCATCGCGACTGGCTGCGCCGAGTGGAGTTCAGCCCCGACAGCCGGACGGTCGTCACGGCGAGTGCCGACGGTAGGGCCGGCCTGTGGGATGTCAGGACCGGCAACCACAAACGGTGGCTGAGCGGTCACGGTGGCAGCGATATCTGGGCCGCGGCATTCAGTCCCGACGGGCGGCGGCTTGCGACGGCCGGAGGAGACGCGAAGGTCCGGTTGTGGGACCCGGCGTCCGGAAAGGCACTGGACCAGCCGCTCATCGGGCACACCCATCTGGTGAATCAGGTGGTCTTCAGCCCCGACAGCAGAAGGCTCGTCACGACCAGCTGGGACCGGACCGCACGGCTGTGGGATGTCGCCCCGGCGTACTCGGTGAGCAGGCCCCTCAGCGGCCATCGGGGCGATGTGAACGGTGTCGCGTTCAGCCCCCTCGGAGCTCTGCTCGCCACCGCCGGCGACGACGCGACGGTGCGCCTTTGGCGAACGCGCGCCGCCGCCCCCGCGCAGGCGCGGGTGTTGCGGGGCCACGGCGGTCCCGTGTACCGGATGGCATTCAGCTCTGACGGAAGGCTTCTGGCCAGTGCGAGCTTGGACAACACGGTGCGCTTGTGGGACGTGGCCTCGGGGAAACAGCACGGGCAACCGTTGAGAGGCCATCAGGATGGGGTCATGGACGTGGCGTTCAGCCGGAACGGCCGGATGCTCGCCACCGCGGCCGGCGATACAAAGGTGCGCCTGTGGTCAGTCGCCACCGGCCGACGCATCGGGAAGCCGCTCGTCGGGCACGGCGAATCGGTCAACGGGGTGGCATTCAGCCCGGACAGCAGGTTGCTGGCAAGCGTGAGCAGCGACCAGACCCTTCGACTGTGGGATGTGGCCACGCACCGGCCCCACGGAAAGCCGGTGGCGGGGCATGCCAACGCGGTCACCGACGTCGAGTTCAGCCCGGACGGCAGGCTGCTGGCCACCGCGAGCGCCGACCGCCTCGTCCGCCTGTGGGACGTGGCTTCGGGGAAGCCGCACGGCACCACGCTGACCGGGCACACCGGTGGGGTGGAAGCCCTGGCGTTCAGCCGGGACGGCACCCTGCTTGCCGCGGCAGGTGACGATGGTTCGGTGCGCACGTGGAAGGTGGCGACGCGCCGGCCCGCGGGCCCGGTGCTGGCAGGACACCGAGGGGAGGTCTACGCGGTCGCGTTCAGTCCGGACGGCAGGCGGATCGCCTCCGCGGGAGCCGATGACGTCGCACGGATCTGGGATCGCACCTTCACGGCATGGCGTGAGTTCGGGTGCCGGTTGGTCAAACGGAATCTCACCGTGGCCGAGTGGAGGCAGTATGTGCCGGGAACCGGCTACGAGCGCACGTGCCCAGACCTGCCGTCCGGACAGGGCGCCCCCGACTGAGGTGGTCACGCCGCTACGGGAGAGAACGCCGCCATGGCGACCGTAGCGTCCCTGTGGGACGAGCAAAGTGTGTGGTCCCAGGCGGCGGACCGACTCAAAGCTGTCATCAGCCGAGCCAGAATCGCCTCCCTGATTCTGGTTCTGGCCGGGGCCGTCCTCGGCACGGCTGCATCCCAGACCGTGGCCTGGAACGCGACGTTGGGGAGATCACTTGCCTTCGGCGCGGCACTTGCGACAGGCCTGGTTCCGGTCAGCTCCCGGAATGCCGGACCTGCGCGGGTCCGGGACTGGACCTTGCTGCGCTCCGTGAGCGAGGCGCTCAAGAGCGAGGCCTACATATGCTTGGCAGGCGTGACACCCTATCGGGGCCCGGATGCTGGCCGCGTGCTCCACGAGCGTGTGGAACAACTGCGCGAAGCGGCGGCCCACCTGCTCCCGTACACCGTGGGTATCGAGCCCGCCGCGCGCACACTCCCCGCTGTGACGGACGTTCCGTCGTACACCGAGTTCCGTCTGAAACAGCAGATCCGCACGTACTACACGCCCAAGGCCCGACAGATGAGTCGCCGCGTCACGGCGGTCCGCGCCGCGGAGCTCACGCTCGGTGCGACAGGTGCGCTGTTGGGCGCCCTCGCAGGAGCATTCGGAGTGGATCAGGCGGCAGCCTGGGTGGCCGTCGCGGGTGCGGCCACCATCGCTGTCGGCGCCCATGGCTTAGCCGCCAGGTACGCCTACCAGCAGACGGAATTCGCTGTCACGGCCGATACGCTGCGCCGTGCCCTGGAGCGATGGCTCCTGGTGGATGGGCCCGGTGCAGAAAACGACGATGCCTTCGTCGCCCACTGCGAGCACGTCATCTCCGTGCTGAACGACAGCTGGATGGTGCAGTGGACAGCGGAATAGCAGATTGCGAGCGCCCGCTGCGTGTCCAAGACACCTCAACTGTCGAGTCAAGGCTCAAGGGCGGCTCGATCTCGCGCGCAACTCATGCGTCCCGACACCCAAGTGCCGGTCTCGGGAGTGGTACGCGGTCGCAGCAGGCCCCGGGACCCAGGGCACGGCCGACGCACCGTACAAGCTGATGCTCCTCCGCCACGGCGAGAGCGAGTGGAACGCCTAAGTGCCTAAGCGATCGTCCCGGCCGGGCCGTGATCTAGAACCCTGTCGCCAAGGGGGAGGGAGGGCGGTGAGGACGAGCAGTCGTCCGTCCCGGTGCTCGCACTCGCCTGCCGGTTCCAGATCACCCCGCACCCTGCCCGGCGCGGCACCGGGCAGGGCTCCAGCCTGGGCGTGTTCCGCTGCGTCATGGAAGGAGCGGTCGCGCTGCTGCACTGGTTCCGCCGCTTGCGCATCCGCTGGGAGATCCGCGACGCATCCACCACGCGTTTGTCCCCCTCGGCTACGCCGTCATCTGGCGGCGTCGGCTCCGCACCGCACTCTGTCGGGAGTAAGCGCAGGCGGTGCGGCCTAGGGGATGGCCTGCTCGATGCGTCAGAACGCACTCACGGCAGTCGGGCCCGAGCAGCCTCACATCCGGGATCTCAGCACGTCGACCTCACAGCCCGGCGCGAAGGGGTCGAAGCCGTGCTCGATCAGCCAGCGAACTGCCAGCAGGCTTCGCAACGACCACCATGCGTGGATCACGTCGAGGTCGATGTCGGTGCCATAGCCGGCGAGGACGTCGTCGAGGTGCTCCTCGTGTCCGAGCGTGAAGGTGGCGAGGTCGTACAGGGCATCACCCCGGCCCGCCTCGGACCAGTCGATGATGCCGGTGACCTCGTCGCCGTGGACGAAGACGTGCGCGATCTGCAGGTCGCCGTGCGTGAAGGCCGGAGTCCACGGCCGGAGTGCGGCCTGGGCGACCTGGCGGTTGTGGGTGACCAGGTCGGCGGGCAGGACGCCATGCGTCACGAGCAACTCGCACTCGTCGTCGAGTTCCGCCGCCAGCGCGACGATGCTCCGTCCGGCCCTGCCGGGCTGGGACGGCAGCGGCGCGTCGTGCAGCTTCCGGATGATGGCGCCCGCCGCGGCCCACGCCGCCGGTGACCCGGTCGACGGCCCGCCGAGGCGGCCAAGCGTCGTCCCCGGGAGTGCGGCGATCGCGAGCACGGGCGGCTTGCGCCACAGGACCTCCGGGGCCGGGACCGGCGCGAGGGACATCGCCTCGACCTCGACGTCGATGCGCGCCTGATCGGCGTCCACTTTCAGAAACACGTCACCGACGCGCAGGGTCGCGCGCTCGGAATGGGCGACGACGACTTTGACCTCATCCATGGGCGACCAGTATCCCGGGAATGATCGCCGACGTCGCCAGGTTTATCGCATGCGATTACGCGGCTCACCGCGCTCCGCTACCCGGTGGCCTCGTGCACGACCCTGACTTCTGGCCAGGTCAAGCCCACCACTTTCGACAGGAGTCCTTGACTCCCGCCGCCTTGCGAAAAGGTTTCGGCAAGGCTTCGGCCGCGCGGGCGGGGCGATACTGGTGGTGGCAGTCGCCCCGCCGCCGGGCCGGCCTCGGACGCGGGCCCTGTTGGTGGGGGCGCACCTTTGTCGATGTCTTTGAGGGGAGCCGTTCATGACCACGGCGAAAGACCTGTTCATCATCGCCATGGACCTGAAGCATTCCGTGGGACAGGGCGACCTGTCCCTCGCACTGGCGGGAGCCGAGCTGATCGATCTCATCGGTGCGGGGGCGGTCGCCGTGGACGGCGACCGCATCGTGCCGGGTGGACAGCCGATGCTGGACGATCGGTTCATGGGCGAGGCTGCGGCAGGGCTCACTCGGCAGGCGCCCTATGAGCGGATCGAGGACTGGCTGTGGCGCCGGGGCCGAGACCTCTCGGCCGCGTACCAGGCAGCCCTGGAGGAGAACGATGAGCTGAAGCCGCAGCGAAGCGGCCGTTTGCCCTTCGGCTCGCAACGCGTGGAGCCGGTCGATACGCCCGCGCGCCGCCGTGCAGTCGGCCGCTGGGAAGAGAAGGAACCCGTCCTGGCCGCCCTCGCCTCGTTCGTGGGCATCGACGACGAACGATCCGACGATGAGCCCGACCTCGATGACGAGGCGGTGACGACCGTGCTGGCCGCCGTCCACGACGCGGTGATGGAGCTGGAGGCCGTACGCCAGAGGCGGACCATCGAGAACGCGGCCTTCGCCAATCTCTGGCGCGGGCCGTGAGCGGAGCCCGGCTTCGGGGACGCGCTGGAGTCCGACGGCGAGGGCGACGCGGTCGCACGGCCGTCGGGCGGCGTCTACAGCATCCGCCCCGCCGGCCCAACCCCCAGGGAGCTCGGAACGACCAGCGCCTTCGTCCCTCTCACTCAGCTCATGAGCACCGCTGCTGCGAAAGCGCCGACTCAGCACGACAGGCGAGATACCGACCGAAAACCTCCTGACTATCAGGAGTGAAGGTCCACTGCTGCAGAGTCCGCCGTAGCTCGGTCTCGGTCAGCCATCCGTGCCAGGCCACCTCTCCCGGATCGGGGGCGCCGATCTCCGGAAGCACGGCATCGCACACTCCAAGCCAGTAAGGGCTGAGCCCACCCCGGTTGAGGAACTTGAACCGAAAGCACACTGCCGCCCGCACCCCCAGCTCCTCACTGAGCTCACGGGCAGCCGCCTGCTCGTAGGACTCGCCGACTCCCGCAGCGCCCCCGACACCGAGTTCGTAGTGCCCCGGGAAACGAGACAGCTGCTCGGCACGCCGATGGACGAGAAAGCGACCTTGCCCATCGCGGCACACCACCACGCCAACCCGGTGCAGCCAGCCCTCCCGAACAGCGTCCCGTCGACTGACTGCCCCCAGCGCACGATCCTGCGCATCAACGCGTTCCACGAGTTCATCCACGACGTACACGATCGCAGAACCCACTGACACCCGCCCGAAATGCCCGAACAGGCACGCAACCAACGGCCGTCCGACCGACCTCACTCCCTTACCTCGTCCACCTCCTGCATCGAGGCGGGATTGAGCAACTGGTGGCAGCGGGAGGCACCCAGGCCCCGCGCGTCACCGGGAAGAGACCGGCGAGAGTGGACAGGTCCCTGCCCACGGCCGGCAGATTTTCCAGGGAAGCGAAACTGTCCACGCCGATGAATGGCGCTTGAGACCGCTCGGGCACAGGGAGCCTGGACATCAGAACCCCTACCGCCTGTCGAGCA
The DNA here is from genome assembly GCF_042795295.1 of Streptomyces sp. NPDC056486. NCBI lineage: Bacteria > Bacillati > Actinomycetota > Actinomycetes > Kitasatosporales > Streptomycetaceae > Streptomyces > Streptomyces sp. NPDC056486. Next base: position 5,459 of record NZ_JBHTSF010000034.1, on the reverse strand, counting down.
ATTGCTCCACCAACCGCTGCGCCTCATCGGGCGATACACCGGCGATCGTCACCTGGCGGCCATTCTCGAGCTCCACCGTGACGGTCGGCTCCTCTGAGGCCGCGTAGGCCGCGTAGGCCGCCACGACGCGACGGCCACGCCCGCCGAAGCGACGCTGAAGCTACTACTCAACGCCGGCGAGACCAGTCGAGCACACTTCCCTGCTCGCCGGGCAGAGGTGGTACCGAGGACGCCAGAGCAATGCGTCCTGCGCTGCGTGTATTTCGGTCCAGCAGGTGCCAGTTGTGCAAGGGCCTGGCGTCGTCCTCAGTAGCGTTACCGACGATCTGGAGCGTTCTGCAAGTACCCACCCCCGCCTCGGACGTCAGGCGTCGTGGCTGCTGACCGGTGGCCGATCGGGTGCGGGAAGCGTGATACGAGCGAACCGGTTCACGCTTCCTCGCCGCCCTGACCTGCTACCAGAAGGTCAAGGCTGAGGTCGGGCAGCGGGAGACCTCACCGGTCTCGCCGCCGCCCGAAGGTGATCACAGGTCAGGCTCGGGTGCGATGGATCATGTCTGGGTCACCGGTGCCTGCAGTTCCGTCACCCAGTGGTCACGGTTCTCGGGGCACTCAAGGTTGACCTCGCGGGGGTAGCCATTGGCCCGGTAGCCGTTGGCATCGGTCCAATGGGCCAGGGTCTGGGCGGTGGGGAGCACGGTGTCCATCGAACCGCGGTGCACGATGGTCGCGGCCTGGACGAGGGGCGGCAAGTCGAGAATGCGGAAGGCGCCGTCCTGGAGAGGGGCGGAGACCTGGACGGCGGCGTGGACCCTGATCCTGCCGCCACCCTCCGGGGCGTCTTCGTAGTAGGCGACACCTGGGCCCGTAGGGGTGATGCCCGCAGACCCCAGGCACCGGAACAGCTCGTCGTAGAGCGGCGCGATGACCGGGCTGATGTCTTCGGGTTGGTAACTGGCGGCGGTCGCGGTCAGCTCCGCCACCCGGACGGTGGGGACGCTCTTGATGACAACGTCGTTCGTGGGCATGTGGCCCTCGCTCTCGATCGCTTGGAGCCTCGCCTCGACCTGCACCAGCCGTGCTCGCGCGACAGCCATGGCGGTCTCCAGTTCGGCCTGTCGCAGCCGCAGCATGCCGCGCAGTTCCTCGGCGGCGACCTTCTCGTCCACGATGTCCTGGACCTGCTGGAGGGTGAATCCGAGGTCCTTGAGCGCGATGATCCGGTTGAGGCGGGCGAGCTGGGCAGCGGTGTAGTAGCGGTATCCGCTGGCAGGGTCGACATGGGCCGGGCGCAGCAGGCCGGTCGCGTCGTAGTGACGCAGCATCCGGACTGAGACGCGGCCGTGCCGGGCGAAGTCTCCAATGGTGAACATGATGTCTCCGAGCTGACCGCCTGACACGGTGTGAGAGTCAAGAAGCTACTTGGCAGCTGAGGACCGGCGAGAACGCGGGGCTAGATCGCGGCGTAGCTACAGGGAGTCCCCGTCAAGCGAGCCGTCCGCGACGGGACAGCACCACGTAAGCGATCCTCTTGGTCCGCTTCAGGTGGGCAACACCGCCGTTGCAGACGGCTGCTGGATACCCAACCAGCTGACCGGCATAGAAACACGGCAGACGAGAGACATGCTCGTCAGCCCACCGGCGGGATACCCGAGGAGGTACTGGTGAGATCGGCGGACGCGCCGATCTCCTGCAGGGACGGCGGATATCCGCGCCTACGGATGGACTCCCGGGTCACCTGCAGTACACGGCCCGCACATCGTCATGTGGCCACTGAACAAGGCCAATCTCGCCGCCGACGCCTACCGTACGGTGCTGAATCAGCTCGACCCCGGGTTCATCTACGACGTCCAGTTTCTGATTGAGAACCTGGTTATCGAGCACGCGGGCACCCAGAACACCGCGAACACGATTGCGGTCAACAGCACTTTCGTCACGAAGACGGACGTGATCTCCGCTGAGTACCCGAGGGCTGGCACAGATCATTTCGGCGAGCGTGGTCTTGCCAAAGCCTCCCGCGTCTCCGATCTCCAACCGCAAACGGCAAGCCTGAACCAGGGCATCCCTCGACGCACCGTCCTTGTTGCAGAGGCTGTGCGGCGGTTGTCCGGGCGCTACGCTCGCGGTGACGGCATGGGCGAAGGGGGCCCGGGAATGCTTGATCAGGCATTGATCGCGCTGGCCGCGTCCGGGGGCACGGCACTGGTGTCAGCGGCGGGGACGGATGCGTGGACGGGACTGCGGCAGGCAGTGGCGCACTGGTTCGGCCGGGGCGATGCGCACCGTGAGCAGGCCGAACTGGACCGCCTGGACCAGACCGCGGCCTGCGTGCAGGCCAGCGATCCGGGCGAGGCGGAGCGGACCCGCAACCGCCAGGAGGTCGTCTGGCAGACCCGTATGGAGACCCTGCTGGAAAGCCTGGACGCTGCCGAGCGGGAGCGGGCTGCCGAGCAGTTGCGCAGCCTGCTCGCCCATCACGCCCCACAGTCCGGCGTGATGGCCGGAGCAGGCGGGCTGGCTGCGAACACAGTGGACATCCACGCCGACCATGGCTCGATCGCCGGCGGTGTGATCCATGGAGGGGCGCACATCGGCCCCCCTTCCCTGCCGGATCCGCCGCAGGGCTGAGCGGACCGGCCGGCGCCAGCCCGCCCGACATCCCGCCCCACCCCGGCGGAGACGGTGCCAGCATCATCACCGCGACCAGCGGCGCCCAGGCCGCAGGCACCGTCGTCGGGGGAATGCACCAGCATCGGCATGCCGCACCACGGGTGCCCGCGGGGTGGCCGCACCAGGTCGGTGTCATCCCCTCCCGGGCGCAGTCTTTCCAGCAGCGCGCCGAGGCGGACCGGCTGCGGGCGGCGGTTGACGGCGGTGGCACCGTGGTGCTGCGCCAGGTGCTGACCGGGATGGGCGGGGTGGGCAAGACCCAGCTGGCCGCCGACTACGCCCGTACCGCGTGGGAGGCCGGCGGCCTCGATGTCCTGCTCTGGGTCACCGCCGGCGGCCGCTCGCCGGTCGTGAGCGGATACGCGCAGGCCGGCATCGAGTTGTGCCGGGCCGACCCCGACGACCCCGAGCAGGCCGCCCGCTCCTTCCTGGCCTGGCTGACCCCCAAGTCCGGCGCTCTGCCGTGCCGGTGGCTGATCGTTTTGGACGATGTCGCCGACCCAGCGGACCTGCACGGCCTGTGGCCGCCGCCCGGCCCGTACGGCCGGACCCTGGTCACCACCCGCCGCCGCGACGCCGCTCTGAAGGGGGAAGGCTGCCACCTGGTAGAGGTCGGCCTGTTCTCCCAGGCCGAAGCCCTCTCCTACCTCACCACTTCCCTGGCCGCGCACGACCGCCACGAGCCCGCCGATCAGCTCAGCGCCCTGGCCGCCGATCTCGGATATCTGGCCCTGGCCCTGGCGCAGGCCGCTGCCTACCTCGTCGACTCCGGCGAGAGCGCGGCCGCCTACCGCGACCTGCTGGCCGACCGCGCCACGAAACTCACCGACCTCGCCCCGGACGCACTGCCCGACGAGCAGGCCCTCGCCCTCGCTGCCGTCTGGTCCCTGTCCATCGCCCGTGCCGACACACTGCGCCCCGCCGGCCTGGCCCGGCCCCTGCTCCACCTGGCCGCCCTGCTGGACGCCAACGGCATTCCCCAGGACGTGCTCACCGGCGAGGTGGCCCGCGCCCACCTCGCCGCACACCGCACCACACCCGTCCCCGATCCGACCGCCGGACCAGGCCCCGTCTCGCGTCCGGACGCGGTACGCGCCCTGCGCGCCCTTCACCGGCTCAGCCTGATCGACCACACCCCTGACACACCCCACCAGGCTGTCCGCGTCCACCAGCTCATCCAACGGGCCACCCGCGACACCCTCACCCCCGACCAGCAAGACCAGTACGCCCGCACCGCCGCCGATGCCCTCATGGCCGCCTGGCCCGAGTTCGAACGCGACACCGCCCTCACCCCGACCCTGCGCGCCAACACCGACGCCCTCACCCGCCACGCCCACGACGCCCTGTACCGGCCAGACGCCCATGTGGTCCTGTACCGCCTCGGCCATAGCCTCGGCGACAGCGGCCAGGCCAGCGCCGCCACGGCCCACTTGCAGCAGCTGGTGGAGATCACGACCCGCCATCTGGGCCCCGACCACCCCGACACCCTGGCCGCCCGCCACCACCTGGCCTACTGGCGAGGTCGGTCAGGGGACGCGGCCGGTGCCGCAGCCGCACTTGCCGAACTCCTGCCCGACAGACTGCGAGTGTGGGGGCCCGACCACCCCGACACCCTGGCCGCCCGCCACCACCTGGCCTACTGGCGAGGGCGGGCAGGGGATGCGGCCGGTGCCGCAGCCGCACTCGCTGAACTCCTGGCGGACAGGGTGCGGATACTGAGCCCCAACCATCCTGATGCCCTGGCCATCCGCCACAGTCTGGCCCGGTGGCGGGGGGAGGCGGGGGATGCGACCGGTGCCGTGGCCGCGTTCGCCGAGCTGCTCGCAGACAGGGTGCGGATGCTGGGCCTCAACCACCCCGATACCTTGGCCGCCCGCCACCATCTGACCCACTGGCGAGGGCGGGCAGGGGACCGGGCCGGTGCCGTGGCCGCACTCGCCGAACTCCTGGCGGACAAGGTGCGCGTACTGGGCGAGGACCATCCCGGCACCCTGACCGCCCGCCACCACCTGGCTTACTGGCGAGGGCGGTCAGGGGACGCGTCCGGTGCCGCAGCCGCACTCGCCGAGCTCGTGGCGGACAGGGGGCGGGTACTGGGCGAAGGCCATCCCGACACCCTGGCTACCCGCCACAGTCTGGCCTACTGGCGGGGGGAGGCGGGGGATGCGGCCGGTGCCGCGACCGCACTCGCCGAACTCCTGCCCGACAGACTGCGAGTGTCGGGCCCCGACCACCCCGACACCCTGGCCGCCCGCCACAACTTGGCCTACTGGCGAGGGAAGGCGGGGGATGCGGCCGGTGCCGCAGCCGCACTCGCTGAACTCCTGGCGGACAAGGTGCGGGTACTGGGCAAGGGCCACCCCGACACCCTGACCGCCCGCCACCACCTGGCCCACTGGCGCAGAGAGGCGGGGGATGCGGCTGTTGATCAGTCGACCGATTGATGAGGAGACTCATCACCACCACAAGGGACCGGCACCGTTCGGTCAGTGGCCATCAGGTCGACTCCGGCGGGTGGATGCCCATATCCAATGCGGAGTGCCGCCCCGGCGGGCCCTGGCCTCCATGAAGGCAGAGCCCGTCGGGCACACCGAAGCCGACCTGCGGCCCGACCTGTTGTTCCTCGGCGAGCCGGTCGGCATGGACCACCGGCCGCGGCCCTCACTGACCGAGCACCTCACCGCACTCAAACTGACTGAGCGTTTCGCCCTGTTTCATAGCGAGTCATGCTGATTTTGTATTCCTGTTATTGCGGGGCGGGAGGGGCGGTTGAGCCGAGAGGCTGCACT
>NZ_JBHTSF010000033.1:0-72579 GCF_042795295.1 Streptomyces sp. NPDC056486 | reverse complement strand
GGGCGGGGCACCAATGGGGGCCCCCGCCCCGCGGCGTGTGTGGGGCCTGCGATGGCCGGCTCAGAACGTCTGCAGCGTCACCAGCGTGATGCGGCGCTGCTCGCCCTCTCCCTCGACCTCGATCCGCACCCGCTGTCCCGGCCTGAGCAACCGCAGGCCGCCCGCGTCGAACGCGGGGGGATCGAAGGGCACCGGGGTGCCGTCGTCGAGCAGCACGCTGCCGCTGCGGGTCTCGGAGTCGTACGTGTACGCGGTCGCCTGCATGGGGGAAGCGTACTCAGTCGGCGATCAGCAGCTTCGCGGCAGCCGCCGTGCGCGGTCCGACGCCCAGCGCGAGCGCGGTCCGCAGATCCTCGCCGGTGTCCACGTCCTGGCGCACGGAATCGACGCCGGCGAGTGGAAGTTCCACGGCGCCGGACGCGGAGTGCCGGGAACGGGACGCCGGGCCGAATGCGGGGCGCAATTCCATGCCGGGAGCCGCGGATAGCAGAGTCGTGCCCATTCCGGCGGCATCCGCGAGGAAAGAACGGGGAAAATATTCCGCGCTGTCGAGCACCCGGGCCAATTCCAGGGGGCGCAGTGCGGGGAGATCGGCATTCAGCGCGGCGACAGCCGATTCGGGCAGCTCGGCGCGCACGGCCGCCGCCCCGTGCGCCAGAGCGGCGTTGAGGCCCCCCGCGGGCTCGTCCCGCACGATTCGGGCGCCCAGTGCCGCCAGCTCGCGCCCGGCGAGGCCGTCGTCCGTGACGACCACCACATCCTTTACCGCGGGGCAGGCCACCGCGGCGGCCACAGTGTCCTGTGCGAAGGCGAGAGCGAGGCCCGGGCGAAGGGTGTCGCCGGTGCTGGCGGTGAGCCTGCTCTTGGCGCGCTCCAACGGTTTCAGGGGTATTACCAGGGTCCACTGCACGGGGGCGGCTCCGTCCTTCGCGTCAGCGCCCATTGTGGCCTGCTGGGAGTTCCGGGCCGCGAACGCGGGCGTACGGTGTTCTCGACAGACAGGCAGCCCGGGGCGACACTTGAGCGGCCGTCCAGGTTCATGGAGGAAGGTGTCCGAGTGTCCCGCCGCAGAATCGGCTTCTGGTACCGCCTGGCGGCGGTCATCGCCAAACCGCCTCTGGTGGTTTTTTTCAAGCGGGACTGGCGAGGAATGGAACACATTCCGGTCGACGGTGGATTCATCACCGCGGTGAATCACAACTCGTATATCGACCCGCTCTCGTACGCCCATTTTCAGTACAACAGCGGACGAGTCCCGCGTTTCCTGGCAAAGGACGGCCTTTTCAAGGACGGGTTCGTCGGCAAGGTCATGAAGGGCACGGGCCAGATCCCGGTCTACCGCGAGACCACGAACGCGCTCGACGCCTTCCGTGCCGCGGTCGACGCGATCGAGCGCGGTGAGTGCGTGGCGTTCTACCCCGAGGGCACCCTCACCAGGGACCCCGGAGTGTGGCCGATGACCGGCAAGTCCGGTGCCGCGCGGGTCGCCCTGCGGACCAAGTGCCCCGTCATCCCCGTGGCGCAATGGGGCGCCAACCTCGCGCTTCCCCCGTACAGCAAGAAGCTCAGCCTCTTCCCGCGCAAGAAGCTCCAGGTCCTCGCGGGCAGCCCGGTCGACCTTTCGCGCTTCTACGACAAGGAGCCCACCCCCGAGATCCTGCGGGAGGTGACCGAGACCATCATGGGCGCGGTCACCGAACTCCTGGAGGAGATCCGGGAGGAGAAGGCCCCCGAGACCCCGTACGACCCGCGCAAGGCGCGACTCGCACAACGACGTAAGGCGGCGGACCGAGGCGGTCCCGGCGTCCCCGACAACACCCCCGAGAACACCACGGAGGACAGCAAGTGACGAACCCGGTGAAGGCCGCCGTCTTCGGAACGGGCTCTTGGGGTACTGCCTTCGGCATGGTGCTCGCCGACGCGGGGTGCGACGTCACCCTGTGGGGCCGCCGCGCCGAACTCGCGGACGCGGTCAACTCCTCGCGCAGGAACCCGGACTACCTCCCCGATGTCGAACTCCCGGCGAACCTCAGGGCGACCACCGACCCGGGGGAGGCCGCGGCCGACGCCGACTTCACCGTGCTCGCCGTGCCCTCGCAGACGCTGCGCGCCAACCTCGCCGAGTGGGCGCCGCTGCTCGCTCCCGACACCGTGCTCGTCTCCCTCATGAAGGGCGTCGAACTGGGCTCCGCGATGCGGATGAGCGAGGTCATCGAGGACGTCACGAAGGTCGCGGCCGACCGTGTCGCCGTCGTCACAGGCCCCAACCTCGCCCGCGAGATCGCCGCAAGGCAGCCCGCGGCCGCCGTGGTCGCCTGCCGCGACGAATCGATCGCGCAACGCCTGCAGACCGCCTGCCACACGCCGTACTTCCGCCCGTACACGAACACGGACGTCATCGGCTGCGAGCTCGGCGGCGCGGTCAAGAACGTCATCGGCCTCGCCGTCGGCATCGCGGACGGCATGGGCCTCGGCGACAACACCAAGGGCTCGCTCATCACCCGCGGCCTCGCCGAGACCACCCGTCTGGGCCTGGCGATGGGCGCGGACCCGCTGACCTTCTCCGGACTCGCGGGCCTCGGCGACCTGGTGGCCACCTGCTCGTCGCCGCTCTCGCGCAACCACACCTTCGGCACGAACCTCGGCAAGGGCATGACGCTCGAGGAGACCATCGCGGTCACCAAGCAGACCGCCGAGGGCGTCAAGTCCTGTGAGTCGGTGCTCGAACTGGGCCGCAGGCACGGCGTCGACATGCCCATCACGGAGACGGTCGTGGGCATCGTGCACGAGGGCACGCCGCCGGTGGTCGCCCTGAAGGAGCTGATGTCGCGCAGCGCCAAGCCCGAGCGACGCTGACTCTCCGAGGACCAACGGGTACCCTCAAGCCGATATGAGCAGCGAGAACCTCCCCCAGAGCCCCGAGCCGCGCCCCGAGCAGAGCTCTGAGCTGCCGCTCCGCAAGCCGCGTGTGGCCGTCGTGTTCGGCGGCCGCAGCTCGGAGCACGGCATCTCGGTCGTCACGGCGGGCGCCGTGCTGCGTGCCATCGACCGCACCAAGTACGACGTTCTGCCCATCGGCATCACGACGGACGGCCGATGGGCGCTGACCGCGGACGATCCCGACCGCATGGCGATCACCGACCGCCGGGTGCCCAACGTCGACGAGCTCGCCGATTCGGCCGACGGCGGCGTCGTGATGCCCCTGGACCCGGGCAACCGCGAGGTCGTCTACAGCGAGCCGGGCGCCGTGCCCAAGGTGCTCGGCGAGGTCGACGTCGTCTTCCCGATGCTGCACGGTCCTTACGGCGAGGACGGCACCCTCCAGGGACTCCTTGAGCTCTCCGGAGTGCCCTATGTGGGCGCCGGAGTGCTCGCGTCGGCCGTCGGCCAGGACAAGGAGTACATGAAGCGGGTGTTCACCTCCTTCGGTCTTCCCGTCGGTCCGTACCTGGTGATCCGCCCGCGCGAGTGGGACCGCGACCAGGAGGGCGCCCGCAAGAAGATCGCGGAGTTCGCCGGCGACCACGGCTGGCCGCTCTTCATCAAGCCCGCGCGCGGGGGCTCTTCGATGGGCATCACGAAGGTCGACTCCTTCGAAGGCCTCGATGAGGCGCTCGAGGAGGCCCGCCGCCACGACCCCAAGATCCTCGTCGAGTCGCTCCTGCGCGGCCGCGAGATCGAGTGCGGGGTCCTGGAGTTCGAGGACGGTCCGCGCGCGAGCCTGCCCGCCGAGATCCCGCCGGTGCAGTCGCACGACTACTACGACTTCGAGGCGAAGTACATCGACTCGACCCCCGGGATCGTGCCCGCCCCGCTGACACCGGAGCAGACCACCGAGATCCAGCGGCTCGCGGTCGACGCCTTCGAGGCCACGTCCTGCGAGGGTCTGGTGCGCGCGGACTTCTTCCTCACCGAGGACGGGCAGTTCGTGATCAACGAGATCAACACGATGCCGGGCTTCACGCCCATCTCGATGTACCCGCAGATGTGGGAGGCGAGCGGCGTCAGCTATCCGGAGCTGGTCGACCGCCTTGTCCAGGCGGCCCTCAACCGGTCGACAGGGCTGCGCTAGCACCTCCCGCGAAGGCTCTGTGGAGCTAGGAGGCGATCCCTTCGGGGATCGCCTTCTTCATGGGGGCGGCGAGGTCCGTGAGCGGGCTCACGCCGTTCCCCGCGCGCTCCTTGGGCAGGGTCACCTCCACGTACGCCTTGCGCAGCGTGGAGGTGAAGCGGAACGAACCGTCGTCCTGCTCCTCGAGCAGCCAGTTGACGCCGTCCGCCGTCACACCGTCCGCTTCGGGGTCGTTCATCTTGGGCGGTTTGGCGACACCGCAGCGCAGTATGATCGCCGGGTCTCCCCACCCGGCGGTCAGCTCGGACTTCGGCTCGGGATCAACCCGCGCAAGACCGTCCACCTTCTTCGGCAGCTGCTTGTCCAGGTTCCGGCACAGTTCGGTGACCTTGCTGTCCGGGGTGGGAACCGCAGTGTCCACCCCTTCGTCTGCTGAGGAGCAGCCCGCTGAGGCGATCAGCAGTGCGAGGGCGGGGGCCGAGACCAGGCAGCGACGCCGGCGAGGGGAAATCTTCACCGGCCAAGGGTAGACGGGGGCTACAAGTGCACGACGGGGCAGGTCAGGGTCCGAGTGATGCCGTCCACTTGCTGGACTCTGGCGACCACCATGCGACCGAGTTCGTCCACCGTGTCCGCCTGGGCGCGCACGATGACATCGTAGGGTCCGGTCACGTCCTCGGCCTGGATCACTCCCGGGATCTTGGCGATGAGCTCGGCGACGGTCGACGCTTTGCCGACCTCTGTTTGGATCAGGATGTACGCCTGTACCACGGAACCTCCAGGGCGGCCACGAGGATCATGTGGGGAGAAGGGACGCCACGGTACCGCGTCGCCGCTTCTCACGGGGAGACCCGTGGCAGCTGTGGCGCGCACATCGCGGTGGACGGACAACAGAAGTTGACGGTCTTCTCGACCGTACCTATGACAGTGACGGCTCGCGACCGCAAGCCGAGCAGCGTGAAAGGGCATGGTGAGTCCCGGTGAAGGGAACCGTCGGCGAGTTGGGGGAGTTCGGGCTCATCAGGGAACTCACCTCTCGGCTCACCTCCACCCCGGCCGTCCGGCTCGGCCCGGGAGATGACGCCGCCGTCGTGTCGGCTCCCGACCGCAGGGTCGTGGCGAGCACCGACATCCTCCTCGAGGGGCGGCACTTCCGCCGCGACTGGTCCACCGCCTACGACGTGGGCCGCAAGGCCGCCGCGCAGAACCTCGCCGACATCGCCGCCATGGGCGCCGTACCGACCGCGCTCCTCCTCGGCCTGGTGGTGCCCGCGGAACTCCCCGCAAGCTGGCCCACCGAGCTCATGGACGGCCTGCGGGACGAATGCCAGGTCGCGGGAGCGGCGGTCGTGGGCGGCGACGTCGTACGCGGTGACACGATCACCGTCGCGATCACCGCGCTCGGCGATCTGCGCAACCACGAGCCGGTCACCCGCGCGGGAGCGCAGCCCGGCGATGTCGTCGCCGTCACCGGCTGGTTGGGCTGGTCCGCCGCCGGACACGCGGTACTCTCGCGCGGCTTCCGCTCGCCCCGCGCCTTCGTCGAGGCCCACCGCAGGCCCGAACCGCCCTACCACGCGGGCCCCGCGGCGGCCGGCCTCGGCGCGACCTCGATGACGGACGTGAGCGACGGTCTCATCGCCGACCTCGGCCACATCGCCGAATCGAGCAAGGTACGCATCGACATCCGCTCCGGAGATGTCGACGTCCCCTCCCAGATGAACGACATCGGCCAGGCCGTAGGCGTCGACCCGCTGCAGTGGGTGCTCAACGGCGGAGAGGACCACGCCATAGTGGCGACGTTCCCGCCCGACGTGAAGCTGCCCGCCCGCTGGAAGGTCATCGGCGAGGTCCTCAACCCCTCGGCCCTGCCGCAGGTGACGGTGGACGGAGCGCCCTGGACCAGCAAGGGCTGGGACCACTTCGGCGACAACGGGGACATGGAGTGAGCGCCGCACCGCCCCGCGTCCTGACCGTCGCCGGTTCAGACTCCGGTGGCGGTGCGGGCATCCAGGCCGACTTGAAGACGATGCTCGCGCTCGGCACGCACGGCATGAGCGTCGTCACGGCCGTCACGGCGCAGAACTCCCTTGGCGTGCATGGCGTTTGGGAGCTGCCGGTGGAGGCGGTGCGCGCGCAGTACCGCAGTGTCGTCGACGACATCGGCGTCCAGGCCGTCAAGACCGGCATGCTGGCATCGGCCGAACTGGTCGAGACGGTGGCCGAGTTGATCGCGGGCACGGACGCCCCCTCGGTCGTCGACCCGGTGGGCGTCTCCAAGCACGGCGACTCGCTCCTGGCCGCATCCGCGCTCGACTCCGTCCGTACGAAACTGCTCCCTGTCGCCACGGTCGCGACCCCGAACCTCGATGAGGTCGCACAGCTCACGGGCGTCCAGGTCGAGTCCGAGGACGGGATGCGGCGGGCAGCGGCGGCGCTCCTCGCGTACGGCCCGCGGTGGGCGCTCATCAAGGGCGGCCACCTGCGGGGCGACGCGGTGGACCTGCTCACCGACGGCTCCGACGAACACTGGCTGCGCGCGCCACGGCACGACAACCGCCACACGCACGGCACGGGCTGCACCCTCGCGAGCGCCATCGCCTCGCACCTGGCCAAGGGCCTGCCGGTGCCGGAAGCCGTCGCGGCGGCGAAGGAGTACGTGACCGGGGCGATCGAGGCCGGGTTCGCGCTCGGTGGCGGGATCGGGCCTGTGGATCACGGGTGGCGGTTCAGGGGCCGGTAGAACCGGTGGATCTGTGCGGGCAGTAGATCTGTGCGGGCACACGAAAGAGCCGGTCCCCCGAGGGGGACCGGCTCTTTCAGCAACCTGCTTGGTGGCCGCGCTGACGTCAGCGCGAGACCTTGCCGGCCTTGATGCACGAGGTGCAGGCATTGAGCCGCTTCGGCGTCCCGCTGACCACGGCACGAACGCGCTGGATGTTCGGGTTCCAGCGACGGGACGTACGGCGGTGAGAGTGCGAGATGTTGTTGCCGAAGCTCGGCCCCTTGCCGCAGACGTCGCAGTTGGCAGCCACGGGTCACTCCAAGACTTCAGATGCACTTACGGGTAATCCCGGCATGCCGGGATCAGTGCAATGATCGTGGGTGGCGTTGCCAGGAGGAATGTCCCGATGGGTATCGGGCAACCGGAGCAGCATACAACGACTGCTTCGGTAGAACGAAACTACCATGTCTCGCCCCGGCCCCGCCCCGGGTCCTTCGCCCTTCCCGGTCTACGCTGCGTCCATTCCGGATGCCCTTAGGAGGCGAGCAGGTGCCGCAGAACCTCGACGCCGTCGCGGTGCGCACCTGGTGCGGCCTCGCTCTGGACGCCCTGGGAAGGGCCCGCGAGGAGATCGACGCGATCAACGTCTACCCGGTCGCGGACGGAGACACCGGAACCAACCTCTATCTGACCGTGGAATCGGCGTCCCAGGCCGTCGACGCGGCCTTCACGGGCCTTGAACCCGCCCGCCCCTCGCTTGCCGAGGCCGTGCGGGCGATGGCGCACGGTGCGCTGATCGGAGCCAGAGGCAACTCGGGCACGATCCTGTCGCAGCTGCTGCGGGGGACGGCGCAGGTGCTCGGCGCCGACCGTGACACTGATCACGCCGACGGCCGTGCGCTCGCGCTCGCGCTGCGGCGGGCCGCCGAGTCGGCGTACCAAGCGGTCGCGCACCCCGTGGAGGGCACGGTCCTCACGGTGGCCGCCGCCGCTGCCGACGCGGCCTGCGATGCCGATGGTGACGGCGACTGCGGGGTGGTGGCGCGGGCCGCCTACGACAGCGCGTGCCGAGCCCTCGACGCGACGCCGGAGCAGCTCGCTGTGCTCGGCCGTGCGGGAGTGGTGGACGCCGGAGGGCGCGGTCTCGTGGCGGTGCTCGGGGCGCTGGTGGGGGCACTGTCGGGAGAGACGGTGCGCCTGAGAGCTGCCTCCCCTCACCTGAAGACGGCCGCTTCGGGCGGCCACGCGCGCGTGGAGCCCATCGAGTGCCAGGACACCTCACCTGACGGCGCGGCCCCCGCCTTCGAAGTGATCTATCTCCTGGAGGCCGACGACACGGCCGTCGCACGGCTGCGGACACGCCTTGACGGGCTCGGCGACTCGCTCGTCGTCGTCGGCGGTGACGGGCTGTGGAACGTCCACGTCCATGTCGACGACGCGGGGGCCGCAGTCGAGGCGGGCGTCGAGGCGGGGCGGCCCCACCGCATCCGCATCACCCACTTCGGAGTGGGCGACGCGCATACCGCGGGCAGCGAGCAACCGCCCCGGGAACGTACGCAGCGCGGGATCGTCGCCGTCGTACCGGGGGAGGGCCTTGCCGGTCTCTACGCCGAGGCCGGGGCGACCACGGTGCCCACGCGCCCCGGGGAGCCGCCCGCGAGCGGCGAGCTCGTCGACGCCATCCGGCGCGCCCACGCGCGCGAGGTGGTGCTCCTGCCGAACGACGCCGAGTTGCGCCACACCGCTGCCGCCGCCGCGGAGCAGGCCCGCACCGAAGGGGTGCGCGTCGCCCTCATCCCCACCCGGTCCGCGGTCCAGGGCATCGCGGCGCTCGCCGTGCACGAGCCGGACCGCCGCTTCGACGAGGACGTCGTCGCGATGACCTCGGCGGCCGGCGCGACCCGGTACGCCGAACTGGCCGTCGCCGAGCGGCAGTCGTGGACCATGGCGGGCATCTGCCAGGCCGGTGACGTCCTCGGCCTGATCGACGGCGATGTCGCGGTGATCGGCGACGACACCACACGCACCGCGCGGTCCGTCCTCGACCGGATGCTGGCCGCGGGCGGCGAGATGGTCACGCTGGTGCTCGGCGAGGATGTGCCGGACAGTTTCGGCGACGAGCTGGAGAAGCATGTGCGCGAGGCGCACTTGGCGGTCGACACGGTCGTCTACCGCGGCGGACGCCAGTCGGCCCTGCTCCTGATCGGCGTGGAGTAGTCGATGTCGATCGACCTCCACGGCAGCCCTGACCAGCGGATTTCTTAGACGTACGCTGAATTGTCAGTGGCGTGGTGTGCAATGGATCTCGTGCCCGCGCTCGAAGAACCCCTGAAGAAAGTGGTCGGTCCCGCCACCGCGAAGGTGATGGCCGAACACCTCGACCTGCACACGGTCGGCGACCTGCTGCACCACTATCCGCGCAAGTACGCGGAGCGGGGCGAGCTCACCCGCCTCGCCGACCTGCCCCTCGACGAGCACGTCACGGTGGTCGCCCAGGTCGCGACGGCGCGCATCCTGACGTTCAACGGCGGCAGGGGCCAGCGCCTCGAAGTGACGATCACCGACGGCAGCGGCCAGCTCCAGCTGGTCTTCTTCGGCCGTGGCATCCACAAGCCGCACAAGGACCTGCTGCCCGGGACGCGCGCGATGTTCGCGGGCAAGGCGTCCGTCTTCAACCGCAAGATGCAGCTCGCGCACCCCGCGTACGAACTGCTCAAGGGCGACCCCGACAACCCTGACGGCGCCGAAGATGCCGTGGGCTCCTGGGCAGGCGCCCTCATCCCGATCTATCCGGCCACCGCCAAGCTGGAGTCCTGGAAGATCGCCAAGTCCGTCGACGCGGTGCTGCCCAGCGCCCAGGAGGCCGTCGACCCGCTGCCGCCGAGCCTGCGCGACGGCCGGGACCTGATCCCGCTCCCCGAAGCGCTCCTGAAGATCCACCGGCCGCACACCAAGGCGGACATCGAATCCGCCCGCGACCGCCTGAAGTGGGACGAGGCCTTCGTCCTGCAGGTGGCCCTGGCCCGCCGGAGGTACGCGGACGCGCAACTCCCCGCGATCGCCCGCCGCCCCCGCGAGGGCGGCCTGCTCGACGCGTTCGACGCCAAGCTGCCCTTCACCCTCACCGAAGGCCAGGAGAAGGTCACCAAAGAGATCTTCGACGACCTGGCCACCGAGCACCCGATGCACCGCCTCCTCCAGGGAGAAGTCGGTTCCGGGAAGACGATGGTCGCCCTGCGCGCCATGCTCGCCGTCGTGGACGCGGGCGGGCAGGCGGCGATGCTCGCGCCCACCGAGGTCCTCGCCCAGCAGCATCACCGCTCGATCACCGAGATGATGGGCGAGCTCGCCGAGGGCGGCATGCTCGGCGGCTCGGACCAGGCCACCAAGGTCACGCTGCTCACCGGTTCCATGGGCATGGCGGGGCGCAGGCAGGCCCTGCTCGACCTGGTCACCGGCGAGGCCGGGATCGTCATCGGCACGCACGCGCTGATCGAGGACAAGGTCCAGTTCCACGACCTGGGCCTGGTAGTCGTCGACGAACAGCACCGCTTCGGGGTCGAGCAGCGCGACGCCCTGCGCGGCAAGGGCAAGCAGCCCCCGCACCTCCTCGTCATGACGGCCACACCCATTCCCCGCACGGTCGCGATGACGGTCTTCGGCGACCTGGAGACCTCGGTCCTCGACCAGCTCCCCGCAGGCCGTTCGCCGATCGCCACCCATGTCGTACCGGCCGAGGACAAGCCCCACTTCCTGGCGCGCGCGTGGGAGCGCGTGCGCGAAGAGGTCGAGAACGGCCACCAGGCGTACGTGGTGTGCCCCCGCATCGGCGACGATGTCGACGAGGCCGCCGACCCGAAGAAGGCCAAGAAGAAGGCCGAGGCGGCCGAGGAACAAGCCACCGCCGAGAAGCGGCCGCCGCTCGCCGTCGTCGAGGTCGCCGAGCAGCTCTCCCGCGGCCCGCTGAGCGGCCTCAAGGTGGAGATCCTGCACGGCCGCATGCAGCCCGACGACAAGGACGCGGTGATGCGCCGCTTCGCCGCGGGCGAGACCCAGGTCCTGGTCGCGACGACGGTCATCGAGGTCGGCGTGAACGTCCCGAACGCCACCGCCATGGTGATCATGGACGCGGACCGCTTCGGCGTATCACAGCTGCACCAGCTGCGCGGCCGCGTCGGCCGTGGCTCGGCCCCCGGCCTCTGCCTCCTGGTCACCGAGATGCCCGAGGCGAGCCCCGCCCGCGCCCGTCTGGGAGCCGTCGCCGCCACGCTCGACGGCTTCGAGCTCTCCCGGATCGACCTGGAGCAGCGGCGCGAGGGCGACGTACTGGGCCAGGCGCAGTCCGGTGTCCGCTCCAGCCTGCGCATGCTCGCGGTCATCGAGGACGAGGAGATCATCGCCGAGGCCCGCGAGGAGGCCGTCGCGGTCGTGTCCGGCGACCCTGACCTGGAGCACCTGCCCGAGCTGCGCACGGCCCTTGACGCCCTCCTGGACGACGAGCGCGAGCAGTATTTGGACAAGGGCTGAGACAAGGGCTGACAGGCGGTGGGGACACAGGGGCTGAGAGACTGAGACCGGATCTTCCCGTACGTACACCGACAAGGACTCAGATGACCCGCGTGATCGCCGGTGTGGCCGGCGGACGTCTCCTCGCCGTCCCGCCGGGAACCGGCACACGGCCCACGTCCGACCGCGCACGCGAGGGCCTGTTCTCCACCTGGCAGGCCCTGCAGGGCACGCTGGACGAGGCGCGCGTCCTCGACCTGTACGCCGGGTCCGGGGCCATCGGCCTCGAAGCGCTCTCGCGCGGCGCGAGCCACGCCCTGCTCGTCGAGACCGACGCCCGCGCGGTGCGCACGATCAGGGAGAACGTGAAGGCCATCGGCCTGCCCGGCGCCGAGGTCAGGGCGGGCAAAGCCACCCAGATCATCCAGGGCGGCGCCCCCACGACCCCGTACGACCTGGTCTTCCTCGACCCTCCGTACGTCGTCACCGATGACGATCTTCGCGAGATCCTGCTCACACTCCGTGCGGAGGGCTGGCTCACCGGCGATGCGCTCGTCACCGTTGAGCGCAGTACCAGGGGCGGAGAATTCGATTGGCCCGACGGCTTCGACGCACTGAGGTCCCGTCGGTACGGCGAAGCCACGTTTTGGTACGGTCGCGCCGCCTCTACGTGCGACGACTCAGTGATCGCGCCATGACCGGACCGGAGAGCGAGGGACTTCAGTTGCGCCGCGCCGTCTGTCCGGGGTCATTCGACCCCATCACCAATGGACACCTCGACATCATCGCCCGCGCCTCCAGGCTGTACGACGTGGTGCATGTCGCGGTGATGATCAATCAGTCGAAGAAGGGCCTGTTCTCCGTCGACGAGCGGATAGAGCTGATCCGCGAGGTCACCGCCGACTTCGGGAACGTCGAGGTCGAGTCCTTCCACGGCCTTCTCGTCGACTTCTGCAAGCAGCGCGACATTCCGGCCATCGTGAAGGGCCTGCGCGCGGTCAGCGATTTCGACTACGAGCTGCAGATGGCCCAGATGAACAACGGCCTCTCGGGTGTCGAAACCCTCTTCGTGCCGACCAACCCCACCTACAGCTTCCTCTCCTCCTCGCTGGTCAAGGAGGTCGCAGCCTGGGGCGGCGACGTCGCCCACCTGCTGCCGCCGGTGGTCCATGAGGCGCTGACGGAGCGCATCGGCAAGAAATGACGCGTACTGACGGCCCGTCACCCGGTGTCGGACGGCAGCCGACTGGCCTTACAGTCGTGCCGTCCGTCTCCAACCAGCTGTAGAGAGTGGCGAGCACACGGTGGACGTGCAGAAGAAGATCGACGAGATCGTCTCGGCGATCGGCAGCGCCCGGTCGATGCCCATGTCGGCCTCGTGCGTGGTCAACCGCGCCGATCTGCTGTCGATGCTCGAAGAGGTGCGCGAGGCGCTGCCCGGCTCCCTCGCCCAGGCGCAGGAGCTCATCGGCGGCCGCGAGCAGCTGGTCGAGCAGGCCCGCCAGGAGGCGGACCGGATCATCGAGACCGCGCACGCCGAGCGCGGTTCGCTGATCTCCGACACGGAGGTCGCCCGCAACTCCCAGGGCGAGGCCGAGCGCATCCTCGCCGAGGCCCGGCAGGCCGCCGACGAGGTCCGTGTCGAGGCCGACGACTACGTGGACAGCAAGCTCGCGAACTTCGAGGTCGTCCTCACCAAGACCCTCGGCTCGGTCGGCCGCGGCCGCGAGAAGCTCCTGGGCACCGGTCCCGGCCTCGACGAACAGGGTTACGAGGACGAGGACGCCCCGCAGCGCAGCCACGACCCCGAGACGCTGCGCCGGGACGCGGACGCGTACGTCGACTCCAAGCTCGGCGCCTTCGAGGCGGTCCTGGCCAAGACCCTGGAGGCGGTCGGCCGCGGCCGTCAGACCCTGCACGGCCGTGCGCCCGCCGACGACCTCGCGGGCCTCGCCGAGGGCCTCGGCTCCCAGGCGCACACCACGGACGCCGAGTACCTCGCGGGTCTCACCGACCCCACGGCGCCCCAAGCTCCCGCGGCCCCCGCACCCGTCGCCCCGCAGCCGCCCCAGGCGGCCCCGCAGATCCCCGTGCAGCAGCCGTACGCCCCGCCCCAGCAGGAGCCCGACCCGTACGGGTACCAGCAGCAGGACCAGTACGCCTACCAGCAGCAGTACGCCCAGCAGGACCCGTACGGCTACCAGCAGCAGGATCCGTACGGCTACCCGCAGCAGGGGTACGACCAGATGCAACAGCAGGGGTACGGGGATCCGCAGCAGCAGCACCAGCAGCAGGCCCCCGGCGTGCTCGACGAGACCAGCCTCTTCGACACCGGCATGATCACGGCGGAGCAGCTGCGCCAGTACGAACAGGGCCGCTAGAGCCTGCGCGGAGGCCGGTCCGGGACCGGATTGGGCCGAGAGCGAATGGTCCAGTATCCTGGCTCTTCGGTCGCGCGTACGTCCGCGATCCAGGCTGCCCGGCTAGTGAGCGAAGCTCACGACGGGGGCGGCCCTCCTTGAACTTCCAGGATTCGAAAGCAGGAACAGCCCTGAGCACTCACCTTGACCACCGAAACCCTCTCGTGTTCGACACACACGAGCTGGGTCGGCGTCCTGGTGCGCTGCAGCGGCTGACCCGTTCCGTCGAGGCCCCCGGTTCTCCGGGTGTCTTCGGCATCGAAGGGGTCATCGGAGTGCCCGCGGGCGCCCCGGTCGAGCTGGAGATCCGCCTTGAGTCGGTCATGGAAGGGGTGCTTGTCACAGGCACCGCCCGTGCGTCGGCCGAGGGGGAGTGCGTAAGGTGTCTGGAGCCGCTGAAGCTTGAGGTGGAAGCGGATTTCCAGGAGATGTTCTCGTACCCTGACGCCGACGACCGGGGCCGCACCGCGGAACCGGCCGACGACGCCGAGGATGACGAGGACAGGCTCTATCTCGAGGACGGCTTGTTCGACCTCGAATCTGTGCTGCGTGACGCGGTAGTGCTCGCACTGCCGATGCAGCCGGTGTGCCGGGACGACTGTCCGGGCCTGTGTTCCCAGTGCGGAGCACGGCTCGCGGACGACCCGGAGCATCACCACGACGTCGCCGACATTCGTTGGGCGGCACTGCAGGGACTCGCCGGGACCATCCAGGACGGCGAGAAGGACGACGTGAGCGGCGCCGAAGCCGGCGTCGACGAGAAGCAGGAGAAGTAGCCGTGGCTGTTCCGAAGCGGAAGATGTCGCGCAGCAACACGCGCCACCGCCGGTCGCAGTGGAAGGCTGCGGTCCCCACTCTGGTTTCGTGTGAGCGTTGCCAGGAGCCGAAGCTGCAGCACATCGCGTGCCCGAGCTGCGGCACGTACAACAAGCGCCAGGTCCTCGAGGTCTGAGCGGCTGGTGAGAGGCACCGTGTCTAGCCACAAAACGGCGGATGACGCCAAGAAGCAGGCGGAAAACACGGCCTCGTCCCACACGCTTTTGGAAGGGCGGCTCGGGTACAAACTCGAGTCCGCCCTTCTGGTGCGTTCACTGACCCACCGTTCGTACGCGTACGAGAACGGCGGTCTGCCGACGAATGAACGGCTCGAGTTCCTCGGGGACTCGGTGCTCGGACTCGTCGTCACGGACACGCTCTATCGCACCCACCCCGACCTGCCCGAAGGCCAGCTGGCCAAATTGCGGGCCGCGGTGGTCAATTCGCGTGCGCTGGCGGAGGTCAGTCGAGGCCTCGAACTCGGCTCCTTCATCCGGCTCGGCCGGGGCGAAGAGGGCACGGGTGGCCGGGACAAGGCATCCATCCTCGCCGACACCCTTGAAGCGGTGATCGGCGCGGTCTATCTGGACCAGGGTCTGGACGCGGCGGGCGAGCTGGTACACCGGCTCTTCGACCCGCTGATCGAGAAGTCCTCGAACCTGGGCGCGGGCCTGGACTGGAAAACCAGCCTCCAGGAGCTCACCGCGACCGAGAGCCTCGGTGTTCCCGAGTACCTCGTCACGGAGAGCGGCCCGGACCACGAGAAGACCTTTACTGCTGCCGCCCGCGTCGGAGGCGTCTCGTACGGCACCGGCACCGGCCGCAGCAAGAAGGAAGCGGAGCAGCAGGCCGCGGAGTCCGCTTGGCGCGAGATTCGTGCTGCCGCGGATGAGCGGATCGCGGCGGCGGAAGTCGCCGCCGGTGCTGCTGGCGCTACCACTGCTGTGGAGGTTGACGGGGGCACTGACGCCCCGTCCGTCTGACAGTTGATTTACTGGCTGGTGCCGGTCGCCTTTTGGGCGGTCGGCACCAGCCTTTTTGCCGCTTCGCTGCATTTTTTCCTGCCCACCCACCCGATTGCCCGGAGTAGAGACCCATGCCTGAGCTGCCCGAGGTCGAAGTCGTCCGGCGTGGTCTTGAGCGGTGGGTGGCTCATCGCACCGTCACCGATGTCGAGGTCCTGCATCCGCGCTCCGTGCGGCGGCACATCGCGGGCGGTGAGGACTTCGGGCACCGCCTCAAGGGGCACCGGGTCGGTACGGCGATGCGGCGCGGGAAGTATCTCTGGCTGCCCGTCGAGGACAGTGGCACCTCGATCCTCGCTCATCTCGGCATGAGCGGGCAGCTGCTCGTGCAGCCCCAAGAGGCCCCCGACGAGAAGCACTTGCGGGTCCGGGTCCGGTTCGCCGACGAGCTCGGCACCGAGCTGCGCTTCGTCGACCAGCGCACCTTCGGCGGGCTCTCGCTGCACGAGAACACTCCGGACGGGCTGCCGGACGTCATCGCGCACATCGCGCGTGACCCGCTCGACGAGAAGTTCGACGACGCGGCTTTCCACGCCGCGCTGCGCCGCCGTCGTACGACGGTCAAGCGCGCCCTGCTCGACCAGTCGTTGATCAGCGGCGTCGGCAACATCTACGCGGACGAGGCCCTTTGGCGGGCGAAGCTGCACTACGAGCGGCCCACCGCCACGTTCACGCGCCCGCGCACGGCTGAACTCCTGGGCCACGTGAGGGACGTGATGAACGCGGCCCTCGCCGTCGGCGGCACGAGTTTCGACAGTCTGTACGTGAACGTGAACGGCGAGTCCGGGTACTTCGAGCGGTCGCTCGACGCCTATGGACGTGAGGACGAGCCGTGCCGCCGCTGCGGTACGGCGATGCGCCGGCGTCCCTGGATGAACCGCTCCAGCTACTTCTGCCCGCGCTGTCAGCGGCCCCCGGTCGCGGCGCTGTCGTAGCGCTCGCGCGCTTCGAGCACGCCGTCCATCCTGCCCTCCACGAAGTGGATGAGATTCATCAGGCGGTCGGCGATCTCCCGTCCCAGCGGGGTGAGTTGATACTCCACGCGCGGCGGATTGGTGGGCTGCGCCTCGCGGTGCACCAGGCCGTCGCGCTCCAGGGCGTGCAGGGTCTGGGACAGCATCTTCTCGCTCACGCCGTCGACCCGGCGGCGCAGTTCGTTGAACCGGAACGTGCCGTCGTACAGCGCGCCCAGAGTGAGCGCGCCCCAGCGTCCGGTGACGTGCTCCAGGGTGCCGCGGGAGGGGCACTGCTTGGAGAACACGTCGTACGCCAAGTCCTGTGCGGCCATGTCCCGGCCGACTTCGGTACACGAATCCATACGGAAAGCATACTCCTGCGCAGCGCTAGCTTGCGGGTTGCGCTAACTGAAAGTTAGTGCTTTCCTTCAGTCACCGCTCGGCGTCCGTCCGGCCGGTCCTGCCGAGTCCTGCCTCATGAGGAGCACCCACCATGACAAGCCCTGTCGTCGCGATCGCCTATCACTCGGGCTACGGCCACACCGCCGTCGTCGCCGAAGCGGTCCGCGCCGGTGCCGCCGAAGCGGGCGCCACCGTGCACCTGATCAAGGTCGACGAGATCACCGAAGCGCAGTGGGAGCTGCTCGACGCCGCGGACGCCATCGTCTTCGGTTCGCCCACCTACATGGGTACCGCGTCCGGCGCCTTCCACGTCTTCGCGGAGGCCTCGTCGAAGCGCTGGTTCGCCAAGGCGTGGCACGACAAGCTGGCCGCCGGATTCACCAACTCCGGTTCCAAGAGCGGCGACAAGCTGCACACCCTGCAGTTCTTCCAGACGCTCGCGGCGCAGCACGCGATGCACTGGGTGAGCCTCGGTCTGACCCCGGGCTGGAACTCCACGCAGGGTTCCGAGCACGACCTCAACCGTCTTGGCTTCTTCTCGGGAGCCGCCGCGCAGACCAACGCCGACGAGGGTCCCGAAGGAGTGCACAAGGCGGACATCGCCACGGCCGAGCACCTCGGCCGCAGGGTCACGGAGACCGCTCGGGTGTTCGTGACGGGCCGCGCGGCTGTGGCGACTGTCGCGGCCTGATACCCCCGTATACCCCCACGTACCCCCGCGGGCTTCCTAGAAGCCGAAGTCCTGCGTCCACCAAGGGCCGCCCGGCGCGAAGTGCGCACCGACGCCCAGGGTCTTGTAGTCACAGTTGAGGATGTTGGCCCGGTGCCCCTCGCTGTTCATCCAGGCGTCCATCACGGACTGGGCGTTGGCCTGGCCGCGGGCGATGTTCTCGCCGCCCAGATCCGATATCCCGGCCTTCTCGGCGCGGTCCCACGGGGTCGCGCCGTCCGGGTCCGTGTGGTCGAAGAAGTCCCGCTCGGCCATGTCCTGGCTGAACGCTCCGGCGAGCGAGGCCAGTGAAGCGTCCGCGCGCACGGGGGAGCAGCCCACCTTGGCCCGCTCTTCGTTGACCAGGGTGAGCACCGCGGCCTCGGCGGCGTTCTCGGCGGACGGCGACTTCGAGGGGGCCGACGGAGCCTTCGGCTTCTCGGAGGGGGTGCGCGAGGGGCTCGGGGGTGTCGTCTTCTTCTTCTCGTCGGCCTCGGGCGCGGGCGCCTTGGACGACGGCTTCTTCGACGGCTCGGCCGAAGGCTTCTTGGTGGCGGTGGACTGCGAGGGGGACGGGTCCGGGGCCTCGGGGCGCTCGGAGCCGCGGCTCGGCGGGGCCGTCTCGCGGTCGGCGGTGCCGTTCTCGCCGCCCTGCGGCGCCACCTCGGTGGGGGACCCCGCGGAGCGGACCTTGTTCGAGTCGCCGCCACCGCCCAGGGAGAAGTTGTCGGCGCCGGGGACCAGGCCGGACGCGACCGCCACGGCGCCCATCGCGACGGCTGCCGACACACCGAGCAGGCCGGTGCGCACGGGTGTGGCGCGGCCCCTGCGACGGTGTGACACGGTGGCGGGGCGGGGCTCCGGGACGCCGGCGTGCTCGCCCGCGTGTCTGTCGGAGACCCCAGTGGCGCGGCCGGTGGCGGCTGCCCCTGCGCCGGAGCGTCGGTGGCGTCCCATCTCCTGGCCTTCCTCGTCCTGGCGGTCAAAGTGGCTCACCCATACGAGTGAGGCTCATCGAGTCGGGACTGTACGCGATGGCGCATGGGGACGAAGTGCTCCGAGAGCAATTGGCCGGTTAGCGTGCACCCATGAACGAAGAAGTCAGACTCACGGCCTGGGTGCGTGGCCAGGTGCAAGGCGTGGGTTTCCGCTGGTTCACGCGGGCCAAGGCTCTGGAGATCGGGGGCCTGAGTGGTTTTGCTCTCAATCTGGAGGACGGCCGGGTGCAAGTCGTCGCCGAGGGCGCCCGCGCGGGCGCCCAGGGACTGCTCGACTGGCTCCGCGAGGGCGACACACCCGGCCGCGTCGACGGCGTCACTGAGATCTGGGACACTCCGCGCGGCATCTACGACACGTTCGCGATTCGCTGACGAAGAGCTGTCCGGAGTACCGGTGCGGGTGCGGTCACGGCAACTGCCCGAGGCAGGAAACGCCTGGTGGTTGCCAAGAACCGCCCGTCGTGGCAGGCTCCCGGGTGAAGGATGATCGACACGCCCCCAGGGCCCCGCAGCAGAGGCAGCGCCGCCGTTCGTACGGCCGCAGGCCCCCGGGTTGTCCGCCAATACGGGGCGTGATCGTGTTGACCGTCAAACTTTTTGGTGAGACTCTGAAAGCCCCGCGCACCTTAGCTGTTTGGCATGTGAGAACGGCAGCAAGACCCAGCAAGAACAACGAGTGCCAAGCACCGCGGGTGCGAATCCCTCACGACCCACACCGCTTCGGTCGGTCACTCATTGTGGAGGACCATCCATCATGGCAAAGGCGCTTCTCGGTTACGTCGGCGGCTCTGACCCGCGACTTCTCGCCGAGATGCGACGGCTCCAGCAGCGTGTCCAGGACCTGGAATCTGAGCTCGTAAAGATCCAGGCCGAGAACGACGCGCTTGCGGTCGCCGCTTCTCACGAATCGCTCCTCGAGGGCATCGACGTACCCCAGGCGGAGCCTGCGCTCACCTGACCACTGCCATCACCGAGTAAAGGCGCTGCACCCGCAGGACCTGCGTAACGATCATTCACTGCGTAACGATCATTCAGTGTCAGGTTCTGCGCGCCGTGTGAGCTGCCTCTTCACGCACGTGGTCGGGCTGACCAAGTCAGCCGCTTGTCCATATCTGCAAGGGACGCTTCGGCGTCCCTTCTCTCTTGTCTCTCTTGCCGCCGCGTTCGGCGCTTCCTTTACCGTCTGATGTGCCCTGCATCTTCCTGGGTGAAACGGAGAAGGGGGAGGTGCGGCGCGCAGCGCCCCGTTGGAAGGGCGGTGGTGGGCGACGGGTGGGCGGTAGAGTGCGTCCGCGTGCACCTCAAGGCCATGACACTGCGCGGTTTCAAATCCTTCGCGTCCGCCACGACGCTGAAGTTCGAACCGGGCATCACCTGCGTCGTCGGACCGAACGGCTCCGGCAAGTCCAATGTCGTGGACGCGCTGTCCTGGGTCATGGGCGAGCAAGGTGCGAAGTCGCTGCGCGGCGGCAAGATGGAAGACGTCATCTTCGCCGGCACCACCGGGCGCCCGCCGCTCGGCCGCGCCGAGGTCTCCCTCACCATCGACAACTCCGACGGCGCTCTGCCCATCGAGTACGCCGAAGTCACCATCACGCGGATCATGTTCCGCAACGGCGGCAGCGAGTACCAGATCAACGGCGACACCTGCCGCCTGCTCGACATCCAGGAACTGCTCTCCGACTCCGGCATCGGGCGCGAGATGCACGTCATCGTCGGGCAGGGCCAGCTCGACGGCGTACTGCACGCCGACCCCATGGGGCGCCGTGCCTTCATCGAGGAGGCCGCGGGCGTCCTCAAGCACCGCAAGCGCAAAGAGAAGGCGCTGCGCAAGCTCGACGCGATGCAGGCCAACCTCGCGCGCGTACAGGATCTGACCGACGAACTGCGGCGCCAGCTCAAACCCCTCGGTCGGCAGGCCGCCGTCGCGCGCCGGGCCGCCGTGATCCAGGCCGATCTGCGCGACACCCGCCTGAGGCTGCTCGCCGACGATCTCGTACGCCTGCGGGGCGCGCTGCAGACCGAGGTCGCCGACGAAGCCGCGCTCAAGCAGCGCAAGGACAGTGCCGAGGCCGAGCTGAAGAAGGCGCTCCAGCGGGAGAACGAGCTCGAGGACGAGGTGCGGCGCCTCACGCCACGGCTCCAGCGGGCGCAGCAGACGTGGTACGAGCTTTCGCAGCTGGCCGAGCGGGTGCGCGGAACGGTGTCCCTCGCCGACGCCCGGGTCAAGAGTGCGACCGCCGCGCCCCCCGAGGAGCGGCGCGGCCGTGACCCCGAGGACATGGAGCGCGAGGCCGCGCGGATCCGCGAGCAGGAGGCGGAGCTGGAAGCCGCCCTTGAAGCGGCCGAACACGCGCTTGAGGACACCGTCGGCCACCGTGCCGATCTCGAGCGGGAGTTGGCGGTCGAGGAGCGCCGCCTCAAGGACGCGGCGCGGGCCATCGCCGACCGGCGTGAGGGGCTCGCGAGGCTGAACGGCCAGGTCAACGCGGCACGTTCGCGGGCGGGATCCGCGCAGGCCGAGATCGACCGGCTCGCCGTGGCGCGTGACGAGGCGGGGGAGCGGGCGGTCACCGCCCAGGAGGAGTACGAGCAGCTGAAGGCCGAGGTCGAAGGACTCGACGCCGGTGACGCGGAGCTCGGCGAGCGGCACGAAGAGGCGAAGCGTTTCCTCGCGGAGGCCGACGGCGCACTGACCGCGGCACGAGAGGCGGCCACCGCGGCCGAGCGCAAGCGGGCCGCCGTCTCCGCACGTCACGAGGCGCTCGCGCTCGGCCTGCGGCGCAAGGACGGAACGGGTGCGCTGCTCGCCGCCAAGGACGGCCTGACGGGGCTGCTCGGTCCGGCGGCCGAGCTGCTCTCGATCGCTCCGGGGTACGAGGTGGCGATCGCGGCGGCGTTCGGCGCGGCGGCGGACGCGATCGCGATGTCCACTCCGGCATCGGCGGCGGAGGCCATCCGGCTGCTGCGCAAGCAGGACGCGGGCCGGGCCGCGCTGCTGCTCGCGGGGGCGCCGGAGGGAACGGGCGGTGCCTCAGGTGACGTAAGGCCGGAGGGTTCCGACGGGCCGCCTCTGGTGGCCGAACTGGTGCGCGGGCCAGAGGAGTTGATGCCCTCGGTGCGCCGGTTGCTGCGGGGGATGGTCGCCGTCGGCACGCTTGAGGACGCCGAGGACTTCGTCTATGCCCACCCGGAGCTCACCGCCGTCACCGCCGAAGGTGACCTGCTCGGGGCGCACTTCGCGCAGGGCGGGTCCGCGGGGGCGCCGAGCCTTCTCGAAGTACAGGCCTCCGTGGACGAGGCGGCTGCCGAGCTGGAACAACTCGCCGAGCAGTGCGACGAGTTGGCGCGCACGCAGCAGGAGGCGGGTGAGCGGTGCAAGGAGGCCGCCGCGCTTGTCGAAGAGCTGGGGGAGCGCAGGCGAGCCGCCGACCGGGAGAAGTCGTCCGTGGCCCAGCAGCTCGGCGCCCTCGCCGGACAGGCGCGTGGCGCGGTGGGTGAGGCCGAGCGCAGTGCGGCCGCCGCGGCCAAGGCGCAGGAGGCGCTCGACAAGGCGGTCGAGGACGCCGAAGAGCTGGCCGAGCGTCTTGCCGTGGCGGAGGAGGCTCCGGTCGATGAGGAGCCCGACGCCGCCGCGCGGGACCGGCTCGCCGCCGACGGGGCCAATGCCCGGCAGACCGAGATGGAGGCCAGGCTCCAGGTGCGTACGCACGAGGAGCGGGTCAAGGGTCTCGCGGGACGTGCCGACTCGCTCGACCGGGGCGCCCGCGCCGAACGCGAGGCACGGGCGCGTGCCGAGCAGCGCAAGGCCCGGATGCGGCACGAAGCGGCGGTCGCCGAAGCCGTCGCCCGTGGTGCGCGGCAGCTGCTCGCGCACGTCGAGGTCTCTCTCGTACGGGCCCAGGAGGAACGTGCCGCCGCCGAGCGCGCCAAGGAGGTGCGGGAGCGCGATCTCACCGCTGAGCGGAGCCAGGGGCGCGACCTCAAGGCTGAGCTCGACAAATTGACGGATTCAGTTCACCGCGGCGAGGTACTCGGTGCCGAGAAGCGGCTGCGGATCGAGCAGCTGGAGTCCAAGGCACTGGAGGAACTCGGTGTGGAACCGGCAGGCCTCGTCTCCGACTACGGCCCCGACCAGCTCGTGCCGCCATCGCCCGCGGCCGAGGGCGAGGAGCTCCCCGAAGACCCGGAGCACCCGCGCAACAGGCCCGTGCCGTACGTACGCGGTGAGCAGGAGAAGCGGCTGAGGTCAGCCGAACGGGCGTACCAGCAGCTCGGGAAAGTGAACCCGCTGGCCCTTGAGGAGTTCGCCGCTCTGGAGGAACGCCATAAGTTCCTGAGCGAGCAGCTCGAGGACCTGAAGAAGACGCGGGCCGATCTCCTGCAAGTCGTGAAGGAGGTCGACGAGCGCGTCGAGCAGGTCTTCACCGAGGCCTATCGGGACACAGCCCGTGAGTTCGAGGGCGTCTTCTCGCGGCTCTTCCCCGGCGGCGAGGGGCGGCTCATCCTGACCGACCCCGACAACATGCTCACCACGGGCGTCGACGTCGAGGCGCGCCCACCGGGCAAGAAGGTCAAGCGGCTCTCGCTGCTCTCCGGCGGTGAGCGGTCCCTCACGGCCGTCGCGCTGCTCGTTTCGATCTTCAAGGCACGGCCGAGTCCCTTCTATGTGATGGACGAGGTCGAGGCCGCGCTCGACGACACCAACCTGCAGCGGCTCATCCGCATCATGGAGGAGCTGCAGGAGGCCTCGCAGCTCATCGTGATCACGCACCAGAAGCGGACGATGGAGGTCGCGGACGCGCTGTACGGCGTGTCCATGCAGGGCGATGGCGTCTCCAAGGTGATTAGCCAGCGGCTTCGATAGCCCTTACCGGCGGCCTTCACCGGTCCGTCTCATTAACTTCAAGACTTGAACGAAGCGAGCCTCATGCATGCCTGAAGTTCACAAGAACCCAGGTATTGACTTCGAAACTTGAAGGCATAGTCTCTGCAACGTTGCTTTTACCTTCAGGTGGTGGGCGGCGCGAAGTTGTGCGCCACTTGAAGTGCTCACCCCCACCCCCGGCGATGTTGCCGGTGGCCCGAGGAGTCCATGTGACCAGCACAACGAAGGCGCCGCAGCCCGGAGGCAGAGAGGCCCACCCGGACCATCTCGGCCATGTCATCTTCATTACGGCCGCCGCCGCGATGGGTGGCTTCCTCTTCGGCTACGACAGTTCGGTGATCAATGGCGCCACCGTCGCCATCCAGCACCGCTTCGACGTAGACGCGAACATGCTCGGCTGGATCATCGCCACCGCACTGCTCGGCTGTGCCGTCGGTGCCGCGATCGCCGGGCGCATCGCCGACCGCATCGGCCGCATCCGCTGCATGCAGATCGCCGCCCTCCTCTTCGCCGCGAGTGCCGTGGGCTCCGCCCTGCCGTTCGCGGCATGGGACCTGACGATGTGGCGCTTCATCGGCGGCATCGGCATCGGCATGGCCTCCGTCATCGGCCCGGCCTACATCGCCGAGGTGGCACCGCCCGCGTACCGGGGCCGCCTCGCCTCGTTCCAGCAGGCCGCGATCGTCACCGGCATCGCCGTCTCCCAGCTGGTCAACTGGGGCATCCTGAACATGGCCGACGGCGACCAGCGCGGCAAGCTCCTCGGCCTCGAGGCCTGGCAGCTGATGCTCGGCGTCATGGTCATCCCGGCCCTCATCTACGGCCTGCTCTCCTTCGCCATCCCCGAGTCGCCGCGCTTCCTGATCTCGGTCGGCCGCAACGTCGAGGCGAAGAAGGTGCTCGGCGAGGTCGAGGGCACCGAGATCGACCTGGACGGACGCGTCGCCGAGATCGAGCACGGCATGCGCAGCGAGCACAAGTCCTCGTTCAAGGACCTGCTCGGCAAGGTCGGCTTCCTGCCGATCGTCTGGATCGGCATCGGCCTCTCGGTGTTCCAGCAGCTCGTCGGCATCAACGTGATCTTCTACTACTCGAACCAGCTGTGGCAGTCGATCGGCAAGGACCCGAGCAGCTCGTTCCTGTACTCGTTCGAGACGTCGATCGTGAACATCATCGGCACCGTCATCGCGATGATCTTCGTCGACCGCATCGGCCGCAAGCCCCTTGCCATCATCGGCTCCGCAGGCATGGCGCTCGCACTCTTCACCTGCGCCTGGGCGTTCTCGTACCGCACCGGCACCGGCGACAACGTCTCGCTGCCGAACGCGCAGGGCCTGACCGCGATCATCGCCGCCAACGCCTTCGTGCTCTTCTTCGCCCTCTCCTGGGGCGTGGTGGTCTGGGTCCTGCTCGGCGAGATCTTCCCGAACCGGCTGCGTGCGGCGGCCCTCGGTGTCGCCGCGTCGGCCCAGTGGCTCGCCAACTTCGCGATCACCAAGACGTTCCCGAGCATGTCCGAGTGGAGCCTGACCGGCTCGTACATCATCTACGGCGCCTTCGCCGTGCTTTCGATCCCCTTCGTCATGAAGTTCGTCAAGGAGACGAAGGGCAAGACCCTGGAGGAGATGGGCTAGTCCCCGCTGCCCCTCCTCTGAGGAAGCTGCCCCGGTTCAAGGACCTATTCCTTGAGCCGGGGCAGTACGTTTTCGCAGAAGTGATGCAGGCTGCGCCATCCCTCGTCGACCGGCATCCCTCCCGAGAGCGGGTGCAGTACGAGATTGGCGGCGCCGCCCTGTACGTACGCCACGCACTCGTCGGGCGTGAGGACGCGGTAGACGCCCTCGGCGCGCAGCTCCTCGACCGTCGTGGCGGCGGACTTCACCGCCGAGCGGATGTCCTTGGACTGCCAGGAGGCATAGGTGCGGGCCTCGTGCAGGAAGCGTTCGCCGTGTTCGGCCCAAGTGCGGTCCGGGTCGTCCGCGATGTGCAGGAGCGGGGTCTCGGCCGCGGGCATCATGGTCCAGCCCTCGGTGCCGTACTCGGTGAGGCGTTCGTTGTAGTACGCCTCGAGGTCCGGCAGATGGGCGCTGGGGAAGAACGGCAGGCCGAGCCGGGCCGCGCGGCGGGCCGCCGCCTGGGACGAACCGCCGACCAGGAGCAGCGGGTGCGGCCGGGTGAACGGTCGCGGGGTGACGCGCACGGTGCGGCCGCGGAACTCGAAGGGCTCGCCGGTCCACGCCATCAGGAGCGTTTCGAGCAGCTCGTCCTGGAGCTTGCCGCGCCGCTTCCACTCGACGCCGAACGCCTCGTACTCGGCGGGCCGGTAGCCGATCCCCGCCACCGTCACCAGACGGCCGCCGCTGAGCAGATCGAGTACGGCGATGTCCTCGGCGAGCCGGAGCGGATCGTGCAGCGGGCCGATGATCGCGGAGACCGTCACCGCGATGCGCCGTGTCGCGCCGAACACCGCGCCCGCGAAAGTGAAGGGCGAGGGCAGCCAGTTGTTCTCGACGCCGTGGTGCTCCTCGGTCTGCACGGTGGAGATGCCCCGGTCATCCGCGTAGGCGGCCATCTCCAGGGCGGCCTTGTAGCGATCGCTCAGCGAGGTGGGCGTGGCATCCGGATCGACGAGGTTGAAACGTACGACTGTGACGGGCATGGAAAACGTCCCCCTTCACCGTGGGCGGGCGAAGAGGGACGTTAGATGACGTCGTGTCAGATGGCCAGTGTGTGGGGGGAGTTGTTCCGGATCAGACCGGGTCCGAAGCGGACCGGGACTGGATCAGGCCGAGACCAGCTCCGTCTCGCCCTTGCCCTTGTCTTCGCCCTCGGGAGTCTCGACGGCAGGGTCCCTCGGCAGTACCGCGTACAGCACGGCCGCTACGACGATCGTGGCGAGCCAGCCCAGACCGTTGCGGCCGATCCAGGACGAGGCGAGCGGGCCGCTGAACCAGTCGACCTTCGTGAAGAGCAGACCGATCACCAGGGCGATCGCCCACGCGGTCATGGCCTGCCAGGCGAAGCCCGCCCTGTACCAGTAGGCGCTGGTGCGCTTGGTGTCCATCAGCGCATCGGCGTCGTACGTCTTCCTGCTCAGCATGTCGATGCCGAAGACGCCGATCCAGGCGGAGAACGCGACCGCGAGCAGGGTCAGGAAGGAGACGAACGAGCTGATGAAGCTGGTGGCCACGTTCATCAGGAGGTAGCCGAAGATCAGGCTGATGACGGCGTTGATGCTCACGGCCCAGGTGCGCGGGACCTTGATGCCGAGCGTCATCGCGGTGAAGCCCGCGGAGTACATCGACATCGAGTTGATCAGGAGCATGCCGATCAGGGCCATGAGGAGGTACGGCACGGCGATCCATGTCGGCAGGAGCTGGCCGACGAAGGAGACCGGGTCCGAGGCGTTCGACAGGCTCGGCACGCTGACCGCCATGACCGCGCCCATCAGGACCATCGGTACGACGACGATCCCGGCGCCGCCGACCGCGTTGCCCACCAGGGCCTTGCTGGAGGCCTTGCGCGGGAGGTAGCGCGTGAAGTCCGGGCCCGTCGGGACCCAGCTGATGCCGCCCGCGGCGATCGTGCCGATGCCCGCGATCATCGCGGCGGTGGAGCCCGCGGACCGCGAGAAGACGTCCGACCAGGGGGTGTTGGCCACCAGGTAGACAAGGACGAGGACGCTGAACGCGCCGAAGAGGTACGTCGCCCAGGTGTTGCAGATGTGCAGCACCTTGCGGCCGAGGCCGCTGATGAGGAACGTACAGGCGACGAAGGCGACCAGCGTCACGACGGTGAGCCACGTACTGGACTTCACGCCGAAGCAGATGTCCAGGACGGTGATGATCGCGTACGCGCCCGTCACCGCGTTGATCGTCTCCCAGCCCCAGCGGGCGACCCAGATCAGAGCGCCGGGGAAGAGGTTGCCGCGCTGGCCGAAGACGGCACGCGAGAGCGTCATGCCGGGGGATCCGCCGCGCTTGCCCGCGATCGAGATCAGACCGACCAGGCCGTAGCTGAGAAGGGGCGATACGAGGGCGACGACCAGGGCCTGCCAGAAGTTGAGGCCGTTGGTCACGATGAGGCCGGCGCCCATGGTGAGCAGCAGGACGCTGATGTTGGCCGCCACCCAGGTGGGGAACAGCTCGCGGGTCCGGCCCGTGCGCTCGGAGTCGGGGACGGGCTCGAGGCCGCGTGTCTCCAGGGCGCCTTCGGTTTCGGCGGTGGCGGTGGTGCTCATGGGGTGGGGTCCGTGCCTCTCGCTCGGATCGCAACGCCGCGATCCGTCCGTGATCCGTCCGTGTGGGGGTGATCGGGTTGGACTCTACGCGCGTTGATACGGAGAGCTCCATCGTACTTTAGTCCGAGTAGTGCCCTCTATTAGCTTATGTTCTTTGGAGGAAGTTACAGCTTGGGCCCGTGTTGCCCCCATGGCTGATACTGGGTGAGTTATGGAAATCGTCATCCTTGCTGTAGTCATCGCCGTGGTCGTGATCGGCGCGCTCGGCGGGCTCGTGATCGGCAGCCGCAAGAAGAAGCAGCTGCCGCCGCAGGCCCCGTCGTCCACGCCCACCATCACCGCCCCTCCGGCCGAGCCGCATGTCGGCGACGAGGCCGAGACGCCGCGCGACGAACCGCGCCGCACTATCGAGGAGGTGGAACTCCCGCTCGCCGAGCCGTCGGCGTCGGCCCCCGTGGTCGTCGAAGAGCCGGCCGCACCGGAGATCGAGACCCCGGAGCCCACGGCAGGTCGCCTGGTCCGTCTGCGCTCGCGGCTCTCCCGCTCGCAGAACGCACTCGGCAAGGGGCTGCTCACGCTCCTCTCCCGCGAGCACCTGGACGAGGACACGTGGGAGGAGATCGAGGACACGCTCCTCACCGCCGACGTCGGCGTGGCCCCCACTCAGGAACTGGTCGAGCGCCTTCGCGAGCGCGTCCGCGTGCTCGGCACCCGTACCCCGGACGACCTGCGCACCCTGCTGCGCGAGGAACTCCTCACGCTCCTCGGCCCGGAGCTCGACCGCACGGTCAAGACCGAGTCGGGCCTGGAGACGCCCGGCATCGTGATGGTCGTCGGCGTGAACGGCACCGGCAAGACCACCACCACCGGCAAGCTCGCGCGCGTCCTCGTCGCCGACGGACGCTCGGTGGTCCTCGGTGCGGCCGACACGTTCCGCGCCGCCGCAGCCGACCAGCTGCAGACCTGGGGCGAGCGCGTCGGCGCGCGCACGGTGCGCGGCCCCGAGGGCGGCGACCCGGCGTCGATCGCCTTCGACGCGGTCAAGGAAGGCATCGCGGAGGGCGCCGACGTCGTCCTCATCGACACCGCGGGCCGGCTGCACACCAAGACCGGCCTCATGGACGAGCTCGGCAAGGTCAAGCGCGTCGTCGAGAAGCACGCGCCGCTTGACGAGGTGCTGCTCGTCCTGGACGCGACGACCGGACAGAACGGCCTGGTGCAGGCGCGGGTCTTCGCCGAGGTCGTCGACATCACCGGCATCGTCCTGACGAAGCTGGACGGCACCGCCAAGGGCGGAATCGTTGTTGCCGTTCAGCGGGAGCTGGGTGTGCCGGTGAAGCTGGTGGGTCTTGGCGAGGGGGCGGATGATCTGGCGCCGTTCGAGCCCGAGGCGTTCGTCGACGCGTTGATCGGGGAGTAGGTACTCCGCCCGGTCCGCCCGGTCCGCGTCTGCCGCGTACGAAAGAAATGCCCCACCCCGGGGTGCAGCCGGGGTGGGGCATTTCCGTGTGCGGGCGGTGCCGGTGCCTACGCGGGTGAGCGGTGTGCCACGTACGCCAGGGTCCCGAGAACCAGCCGCGCCTGCGGCGGATGCGTCGCCGAGTCCAGGTCCGGGGCGCGGAGCCAGCGGACCGGGCCGAGGCCCCCGCGGTCGGACGGCGGGGCCGTGATGTGGGTGCCGGGTCCCAGGCCGTGCAGGTCGATGCCGGTGTCGTCCCAGCCCATGCGGTAGAGCAGCTGGGGGAGTTCGGCGGCGGCGCCGGGGGCGACGAAGAAGTGCGCGCGGCCCTCCGGAGTGGCCGCCACCGGGCCGAGCGGCAGGCCCATGCGCTCCAGGCGGACCAGCGCCCTGCGTCCTGCCGCCTCTGCCACCTCGATCACGTCGAAGGCGCGCCCCACGGGCAGCAGCACGGCGGCGCCGGGGAACTGCGCCCAGGCCTCCGTCACTTCGTCGAGTGTCGCCCCGGCGGGGACCTCCGGAGCGAACTCCAGGGGGTGGGCGCCGGGGGCCGCGCAGGCGGCCACGCCGCAGGAGCAGCGGCCCTCCAGGGCGCGTGCGCCGGGAACCGCGGCCCATCCCCACAGTCCGGTGTACTCGGCCACCGCGGTGCAGTCCGAGGTGCGACCGCGCCGACGTGAACCGGTGCGGAGCTTTTCGTTTCCCCGGATGCCGCCGATCGTGAAGCCCATGCCCCCTCCAACGGGTCGAGCGCGGTGTGGTTACGTGACGGAATCGGATCGTTACCCTGTGCTCTTGTGCGGGCGCCCGGGGGCTCAAAGGGGGTGCGCTCGGTAATGTGCGCCCCTAAGTGCTCCCTTCCGCCCACCTTCGGACGTCCACTGTCAAGTGAATCGCTTGTGGTGCGGCGGGAGTTCATTCGAAGGGGTGGCGAATGGTGGCGTTTCCGCGATCGCCCTCGCCGGAGGGGTGATCGTAGGATTACTTTCAGTGCACGGACCCTAAGTGTTGTGCAATCGTGGGTATGCCGGAGGCAACTCGGTCCCCTGTTCGACGGGTGACGCCCTCCGGGCGGAGAGCCGCAACGCGCGGCATTCTGGTAAGGCTTGGCATGAGACCGCGCGTAAGTGTCTTGAGGGATGGGGGCGTTCTAGTGGGCGGCAACGGCGAAAGTGGTGCGAACGCTGATAAGCGCCCCAACGAACTGCTCAACTCCTGGTTCGTGCGCAGCGGCTGGTCGAAGGGCGAGCTGGCGCGCCAAGTGAACCGCAGGGCGCGGCAGTTGGGTGCGCACCACATCTCCACGGACACCTCGCGGGTGCGGCGCTGGCTGGACGGCGAGAACCCGCGCGAGCCCATCCCGCGCATCCTCTCCGAGCTGTTCTCCGAGCGGTTCGGCTGCGTCGTCGCGGTCGAGGACCTCGGCCTTCGCGCCGCGCACCAGGCGCCCTCCGTCTCGGGCGTCGACCTGCCCTGGACCGGACCCCAGACCGTCGCGCTCATCAGTGAGTTCTCGCGCAGCGACCTGATGCTGGCCCGGCGCGGCTTCCTCGGCACCTCGCTCGCGCTCTCCGCGGGCACCGCCCTCATCGAACCCATGCAGCGCTGGCTGGTCCCGGGGCCGACGACACCGGCCGGCGACCCCGAGCCGGCCGCGCCGTCCCGCAGGCCGGGACGGCTCTCCAAACCGGAGCTGGACCTCCTGGAGTCCACGACCGTGATGTTCCGGCAGTGGGACGCGCAGTGTGGTGGCGGGCTGCGGCGCAAAGCGGTCGTCGGCCAGCTGCACGAGGTGACGGACCTGCTGCAGGAGCCCCAGCCCGATGCCACGTCCAAGCGGCTCTTCAAGGTCGCGGGCGAACTGGCCGAGCTGGCCGGCTGGATGAGCTATGACGTCGGGCTTCAGCCCACCGCCCAGAAGTACTTCGTGCTCGCTTTGCACGCAGCGAAGGAAGCGGGCGAGAAGCCGCTCGGTTCGTACATCCTCTCCAGCATGAGCCGCCAGATGATCCACCTCGGACGGCCCGACGACGCGCTCGAACTCATCCACCTCGCGCAGTACGGCAGCCGAGACTGCGCCAGCCCGCGCACCCAGGCCATGCTGTATGCGATGGAGGCCCGCGCCTACGCCAGCATGGGCCAGCCCGGCAAGTGCAAACGAGCCGTGCGCATGGCCGAGGACACCTTCGCCGACGCTGCCGACTGCGACGAGCCCGAGCCCGACTGGATCCGCTTCTTCTCCGAGGCCGAGCTGAACGGCGAGAACGCCCACTCGTTCCGTGACCTCGCCTATGTCGCGGGCCGCAGCCCCACGTACGCCTCGCTCGCCGAGCCCGTCATGGAGCGCGCCGTCCACCTCTTCGGCAAGGACTCCGAGCACCAGCGTTCGTACGCACTGAACCTCATCGGGATGGCCACGGTCCATCTGCTCCAGCGCGAGCCCGAGCAGAGCACGATCCTGGCGGGCCAGGCCCTCACCATTGCCAAGAAGGTCCGCTCCGAGCGGGTCAACACCCGGCTGCGCAAAACCGTGGACACCGCCGTGCGGGAATTCGGCGACACCGCGGAGGTCGTGCAGCTCACCGACCAGCTGGCCGTCGACATGCCGGAAACCGCGGAGGCGGTCTGACAGCGCCCCACCAAGACTCCGGCCGTGGCCGGTCCATCCCGAACTGCCCGACTAGGCTCCCCCACGCCAGGTCAACCGGATGGCCGCCGCGGCCGGTTCTCGTGCTGTGCGCAGGGTATGAAATCGCGCCCCGCCTGACCCGGCAGTTCATGGACGCGTAACACGTACGACCTCTTCGTCACTGCGGCGAAACACCGAGGGGCGCCCCCGGAAACGGCGCTGCGCCAATCTCGTGGCGCATAACGGCCCACAGCCTCTGCCCCGCCCGCACGGGCCGCATACGACGACGAGGAGACGCCGATGCCCCCAGGCATCACGATCGCCGCAGACGCCCCGCAGCTGTCTGCCGCCAACACCGGGTTCATGCTCATCTGTTCCGCCCTGGTGATGCTCATGACGCCGGGACTCGCCTTCTTCTACGGAGGCATGGTCCGCGTCAAGAGCACCCTGAACATGCTGATGATGAGCTTCATCAGTCTGGGGATCGTCACCATCCTCTGGGTGCTGTACGGCTTCTCCATCGCGTTCGGCACCGACCACGGCAGCCTCTTCGGCTGGTCGTCCGACTACGTCGGCCTGAGCGGCATAGGCCTCACCGAGCTCTGGGACGGCTACACCATCCCGGTCTATGTCTTCGCGGTCTTCCAGCTGATGTTCGCGATCATCACGCCCGCGCTGATCAGCGGTGCGCTCGCCGACCGCGTGAAGTTCACCGCCTGGGCGCTGTTCGTCGCGCTCTGGGCCACGGTCGTCTACTTCCCCGTCGCGCACTGGGTGTGGGGCACGGGCGGCTGGGCCTTCGAGCTCGGCGTCATCGACTTCGCCGGTGGTACGGCCGTGCACATCAACGCCGGTGCCGCCGCGCTCGGCGTGATCCTGGTCATCGGCAAGCGCGTCGGCTTCAAGAAGGACCCGATGCGGCCGCACAGCCTGCCGCTCGTCATGCTCGGCGCCGCACTCCTGTGGTTCGGCTGGTTCGGCTTCAACGCCGGATCGTGGCTGGGCAACGACGACGGCGTCGGCGCGATGATGTTCCTGAACACGCAGGTCGCCACCGCAGCGGCCATGCTGGCCTGGCTCGCCTACGAGAAGATCCGGCACGGCGCGTTCACCACGCTCGGCGCCGCCTCTGGTGCCGTCGCCGGTCTCGTCGCCATCACCCCGTCCGGCGGCTCCGTCTCGCCGCTCGGTGCGATCGCCGTCGGCGCCATCGCCGGTCTGCTGTGCGCCATGGCCGTCGGCCTCAAGTTCAAGTTCGGCTACGACGACTCCCTCGACGTCGTCGGCGTCCACCTCGTCGGCGGTGTCGTCGGCTCGCTGCTCGTCGGCTTCTTCGCCACCGGCGGCGTCCAGTCCGACGCCAAGGGCCTCTTCTACGGCGGCGGCCTCGACCAGCTCGGCAAGCAGGCCGCCGGTGTCGGCGCGGTCCTCGCCTACTCCCTCATCGCCTCCGCGATCCTCGCCCTCCTGGTCGACAAGACCATCGGGATGCGGGTCAGCGAGGACGAGGAGGTCGGCGGCATCGACCAGGTGCAGCACGCCGAGACCGCGTACGACTACAGCGGAGCGGGCGGTGGCACCGCGCCCCGCACCGCCGCCGCGCCGAGCCCGCAGGACCAGGACGCCGGTAAGGCTGCGACCGGCAAGAACAAGAGGGTGGACGCATGAAGCTCATCACCGCGGTCGTCAAGCCGCACCGGCTCGACGAGATCAAGGAGGCCCTCCAGGCCTTCGGCGTCCAGGGCCTCACCGTCACCGAGGCCAGCGGCTACGGCCGGCAGCGCGGCCACACCGAGGTCTACCGTGGCGCGGAGTACACCGTCGATCTCGTACCGAAGATCCGGATCGAGGTCCTGGTCGAGGACGACGACGCCGAACAGCTCGTGGATGTCGTGGTGAAGGCCGCCCGAACCGGCAAGATCGGGGACGGCAAGGTCTGGAGCGTTCCGGTCGAGACGGCGGTGCGGGTGCGGACCGGCGAACGCGGCCCCGATGCGCTCTGAGCGGGTCGGCGGAGCGGAACTGAGCGGGACGAGCGGAACTGAGCGGGACTGACAGGAGCTGCTGGGTGACGAGTATGGACGAACGTACTGAATCGGACTCGGACTCGGAAGACTCCGGACCCAGCGGCTATGCGGCGGCCCGGCTGCGCCTCCTTCAAGGGGAGGCGCAGTCCGGGCCGCCGCGCCGTTCGGCCCTGGCCGACCTCACGGACGACTGGCTGACCGGACTCTTCACGGCCGCGGACGCGCCGCGCGGGGCCTCGCTCGTCGCCGTGGGCGGCTACGGCAGGGGCGAGCTCTCGCCGCGCAGCGACCTCGATCTGCTGTTGCTGCACGACGGCAGCGCGGACGCCGGTGAGGTGGCGGCCCTCGCGGACCGCGTCTGGTATCCCATCTGGGATCTCGGGCTCGCGCTCGACCACTCGGTGCGGACGCCGGTGGAGGCCCGAAAGACGGCGGGCGATGACCTCAAGGTGCAGCTGGGGCTGCTCGACGCCCGGCATGTCGTGGGCGACCTCGGTCTCACCGCCGGGCTGCGCACGGCGGTGCTCGCCGACTGGCGCAACCTCGCGCCGAAGAAGCTGCCCGAGCTGCGGGAGCTGTGCGAGGAACGGGCCGAGCGACAGGGTGAGCTGAGCTATCTCCTGGAGCCGGACCTGAAGGAGGCCAGGGGCGGACTCCGGGACGCGACGGCGCTGCGGGCCGTCGCCGCCTCGTGGCTGGCTGACGCGCCGCGGGAGGGTCTCTCCGACGCCCGGCGGCGGCTGCTCGACGTACGGGACGCGCTGCATCTGACCACGGGGCGTGCCACCGACCGGCTCGCCCTGCAGGAGCAGGACCAGGTCGCCGCCGAGCTGGGGCTCCTTGACGCGGACACCTTGCTGCGCCAGGTGTACGAGGCCGCGCGCACCGTTTCGTACGCGAGTGACGTGACGTGGCGCGAGGTGAGCAGGGTGCTGCGGTCCCGGTCCGTGCGGCCTCGGCTGCGGGCCATGCTGGGCGGCGGCAAGGGGGCGGCGGCCGAGCGGTCGCCGCTGGCCGAGGGAGTGGTGGAGCAGGACGGGGAAGTCGTCCTCGCCCGGGCGGCCAAGCCCGAGCGGGACCCGGTGCTTCCGCTGCGGGCCGCGGCTGCCGCGGCCCAGGCGGGGCTGCCGCTTTCGCTGCACGCGGTGCGCAGGATGGCCGCGGCGGTACGGCCGCTGCCCACGCCGTGGCCCGCGGAGGCCCGGGAGCAGTTGGTGACGCTCCTCGGCGCGGGGCGGCCGACGGTCCAGGTGTGGGAGGCGCTGGAGGCCGAAGGGCTGATCACCCGGTTGCTTCCCGACTGGGAGCGGGTGCGGTGCAGGCCGCAGCGCAACGCCGTGCACACCTGGACGGTCGACCGGCATCTGGTGGAGACGGCGGTGCAGGCATCGGAGCTGACCCGGCGCGTGGGACGGCCCGACCTGTTGCTGGTGGCCGGACTGCTGCACGACATCGGGAAGGGCTGGCCGGGCGATCACTCCGTGGCCGGGGAGATCATCGCCAGGGACGTCGCCGCGCGGATCGGTTTCGACCGGGCGGATGTCGCTGTCCTGGCCACTCTCGTACGCCATCACCTGCTGCTCATCGAGACGGCGACGCGGCGGGACCTCGACGACCCGGCCACGGTGCGGGCCGTCGCGGACGCGGTGGGAGCGCAGGGCACGCTGGAACTGCTGCACGCGCTGACGGAGGCGGACGCGCTCGCCACCGGTCCCGCGGCCTGGTCCGCCTGGCGGGGTTCGCTCGTCGCCGACCTGGTGAAGCGGGTGGGGGCGGTGCTCTCGGGGGACGAGCCGGAGGGAGCGGAGGACGTCGCTCCTACTGCGGAGCAGGAGCGGCTCGCCGTGGAGGCGTTCCGTACGGGTGGGCCGGTCCTTGCGTTGCGGGCGCAGACGGAGGGGGTTGGCGCTTCTGCTTCTGCTTCTGCTTCGGGTTCGGGTTCGGGGGATGAGGCGGCCGGGGATCCCGAGCCGCTGGGCGTGGAGCTGGTGATCGCGGTGCCGGACCAGCCCGGTGTGCTGTCCGCTGTCGCGGGGGTCCTTGCCGTGCACCGGCTCGCGGTGCGGACGGCGGAGCTGCGGGGGGTCGGACTGCCGTCCGGCCTTGAGGACTCGGTCCTGCTCCTGAACTGGCGGGTCGCCGCGGAGTACGGCTCTCTGCCGCAGGCCGCGCGGCTGCGGGCGGACCTGGTGCGGGCGCTTGACGGCTCCCTGGACATCGCGTCGAGGCTCGCGGAACGGGACGCGGCGTACCCGAGGCGCCGGGGAGTGGTGGCGCCGCCGCCCCGCGTGACGGTGGCATCGGCGGGTTCCCGCCTGGCGACGGTGATCGAGGTACGGGCCCAGGACGCACCGGGCCTGCTGCACCGGATCGGGCGGGCGCTGGAATCGGCGGGGGTGGTGGTGCGCAGTGCGCATGTGTCGACGCTGGGTGCGAACGCGGTGGACGCGTTCTACGTGACGGAACCGAAGCCGGAGACACCGACGCCGCTGTCGGGGGAGCGGGCTGTGGGGGTGGCTCGGGCTGTGGAGGAGGCGTTGCGGGGGTAGGGGGGCGGGGCCGCGCCGGTATGTCCTCCTCGCTGTCCGCTGGTGGGGCATGACAGGCGAGGGCGTCACCCCGCAGGGGGGTGCGGAACTCAGGCCCGGATACTGCGCACCCGTACCCCCGGCGAGCCAGATACCCTGGAGGGCGACCTATCCGCCCTCCCCCAAGCTCTCGGCTTCGCTCGAGCAGGGGGCGCCCCCTTCGACCCGAGGATTCGCGACCGCCGTGTTCGACACTCTCTCCGACCGCCTCGCAGCGACATTCAAGAACCTCCGGGGCAAGGGCCGCCTGTCCGAGGCGGACATCGACGCCACGGCGCGCGAGATCCGCATCGCCCTGCTCGAGGCGGACGTCGCCCTCCCTGTCGTCCGTGCCTTCATCAAGCAGGTCAAGGAGCGCGCCGCCGGGGTCGAGGTCTCCCAGGCCCTGAACCCCGCCCAGCAGGTCATCAAGATCGTCAACGAGGAGCTCGTCGGCATCCTCGGCGGCGAGACGCGACGCCTGCGGTTCGCCAAGAACCCGCCGACCGTCATCATGCTCGCCGGGCTGCAGGGTGCGGGTAAGACCACCCTCGCCGGAAAGCTCGGCCTCTGGCTGAAGGGGCAGGGCCACTCGCCGCTCCTGGTGGCGTGCGACCTGCAGCGGCCGAACGCCGTGAACCAGCTCTCCGTCGTCGGCGAGCGCGCCGGCGTCGGCGTCTACGCCCCGCAGCCGGGCAACGGAGTCGGCGACCCGGTCCAGGTCGCCAAGGACTCGATCGAGTTCGCCAAGACCAAGCAGTACGACGTCGTCATCGTCGACACCGCGGGGCGCCTCGGCATCGACCAGGAGCTGATGCAGCAGGCCGCGGACATCCGCGACGCCGTAAGCCCTGACGAGGTCCTTTTCGTCGTCGACGCCATGATCGGTCAGGACGCCGTCAACACGGCGGAGTCCTTCCGCGACGGCGTCGGGTTCGACGGCGTCGTCCTGTCGAAGCTCGACGGTGACGCCCGCGGTGGCGCCGCGCTCTCCATCGCGCAGGTCACGGGCCGCCAGATCATGTTCGCCTCCAACGGCGAGAAGCTGGACGACTTCGACGCGTTCCACCCGGACCGCATGGCGTCCCGCATCCTCGGCATGGGCGACATGCTCACGCTGATCGAGAAGGCCGAGCAGACCTTCTCCCAGCAAGAGGCCGAGGCGATGGCCGCCAAGCTGCAGGGCAGCAAGGGCGGCAAGGACTTCACGCTCGACGACTTCCTGGCCCAGATGGAGCAGGTCAGGAAGATGGGCAGCATCAGCAAGCTGCTCGGGATGATGCCCGGCATGGGGCAGATCAAGGACCAGATCAACAACCTGGACGAGCGGGACGTCGACCGCACCGCCGCCATCATCAAGTCGATGACGCCCGCCGAGCGGGCGGACGCGGCGATCATCAACGGCTCGCGCCGCTCTCGTATCGCCAAGGGCTCCGGCGTCGAGGTCAGCGCGGTCAAGAACCTGGTCGAGCGCTTCTTCGAGGCCCGCAAGATGATGTCGCGGATGGCCCAGGGCGGCGGAATGCCGGGTATGCCCGGGATGCCGGGCATGGGTGGTGGCCCCGGCAAGCAGAAGAAGAAGCAGAAGCAGGCCAAGGGCAAGCGGAAGTCGGGCAACCCGATGAAGCGCCAGCAGGAGGAGCAGGAGGCCGCCGCCCGCCGCGAGCAGGCGGGTCAGGCGGGTCAGGAAGGCGGCGCCTTCGGCCTCCCCGCGGGACAGCAGGGGCAGAACTTCGAGCTGCCGGACGAGTTCAAGAAGTTCATGGGCTGACGCCTCGCATCTCGTACGCCGCCTGGGGCGCCCCACTGCAGAGTGGGGCGCCCCAGGCGTTTTCGTAGCGAATATGAGCAGGTGCCCCGCCCCTGTTTGTGTCGTAACGTCCGAATATGAGCAACCCTGTGCCGCCGCGCCGGGCGCCCGACAAGCCATGGCGCTCCGAGGGCGCACCCCCGCCCGCGCCCACGCCACCGCCGAAGAAGAAGATGCCGGGCGGATGGGGCGGGCTCATCCTCACCGCGCTCATCGTCTATCTCATCGCCAACCTCGTCCTCTCCTTCTTCAACGAGGGCGACGAGCCGACGATCTCGTACACGGAGTTCAGCAAGCAGGTCGACTCCGGGAACGTCACCAAGATCTACGCCAAGGGCGACGCGATCCAGGGGCAGCTCAAGAAGGAGCAGGAGAAGCCGGGCGACGAGAAGGGGAAGTACACCAAGTTCACGACCCAGCGGCCCGCCTTCGCCGACGACAAGCTCTGGGACGACCTCACCAAGCACGACGTCACCGTCACCGCCGAGCCGGTCGTCCAGGAGCGCAGCTTCCTCTCCAACCTGCTCATCTCGCTCGCCCCGATGCTGCTCCTGGTTTTCCTGTGGATCTTCATCGCCCGGCGGATGAGCTCGGGCA
The DNA here is from genome assembly GCF_042795295.1 of Streptomyces sp. NPDC056486. Classification (NCBI taxonomy): domain Bacteria; kingdom Bacillati; phylum Actinomycetota; class Actinomycetes; order Kitasatosporales; family Streptomycetaceae; genus Streptomyces; species Streptomyces sp. NPDC056486. Next base: position 33,733 of record NZ_JBHTSF010000033.1, on the reverse strand, counting down.
TGGGTGGCGCGGGCGGCATGCTGGGCCGCAAGGCGCCGCCGAAGCCGGTGGAGCTCGAACCCGGCGACCAGCGCACCACGTTCGAGGATGTGGCGGGCATCGACGAGGTCGAGGGCGAGCTGAGCGATGTCGTCGACTTCCTGAAGAACCCCGACGCCTATCGCGAGATGGGCGCCAAGATGCCGCGAGGCGTGCTGCTCGCGGGCCTGCCGGGAACCGGCAAGACGCTGCTCGCGCGGGCCGTCGCCGGTGAGGCCGGGGTGCCCTTCTTCTCGGCCTCCGCGTCGGAGTTCATCGAGATGATCGTGGGCGTCGGCGCCTCGCGCGTACGCGAACTCTTCGCCGAGGCCAGGAAGGTCGCGCCGTCCATCATCTTCATCGACGAGATCGACACCATCGGGCGGGCGCGTGGCGGCGGCGGGATGGGCGGGCACGACGAGCGTGAGCAGACGCTGAACCAGATCCTCACCGAGATGGATGGTTTCTCGGGCTCCGAGGGCGTCATCGTCCTGGCGGCCACCAACCGCGCCGACATCCTCGACTCCGCCCTGACCCGCCCTGGACGCTTCGACCGGGTGGTCACCGTCAGTCCGCCCGACCGCGGCGGACGCGAGGCCATCCTCAAGATCCACACGCGTGAGATCCCGATGGCGGATGACATCGACCTCGCCCAGGTCGCCCGTACGACACCGGGGATGACCGGCGCGGACCTCGCCAACCTCGCCAACGAAGCCGCTCTGCTCGCCGTGAAGCGGGGGCAGAAGGAAGTGACGCAGGCCGACCTCTCCGAAGCCCTGGAGAAGGTCCAGCTCGGCGCGGAGCGACCGCTGGTCATGCCCGAAGAGGAGCGGCGGCGCACGGCGTACCACGAGAGCGGGCACGCCCTGCTCGGCATGCTGCAGCCCGGCGCCGACCCGGTCCGGAAGATCACCATCGTGCCCCGGGGCCGCGCCCTGGGCGTGACCCTCTCGACTCCGGACTCCGACAAGTACGCGTACACGGAGGAGTATCTGCGCGGCCGTATCGTCGGGGCGCTGGGCGGCATGGCGGCCGAACACGTCGTCTTCGACGTCATCACCACGGGCTCCGAGAGCGACCTCGAACAGGTCACCAACATCGCCCGCGGCATGGTCGGCCGCTGGGGCATGAGCGAGCGCGTGGGCCGGCTCTCCGCGCTGCCGAGCGACGCCCAGCAGGCCTACGGGCTCTCGGCGGCCCCGGTCACACTCGACACGATCGACCACGAGATGCGGCGAATCGTCGACGCCTGCTACGAGAACGCGTGCCTGCAATTGGGGGAGCACCGGGGTCAGCTGGACGCCCTGGCCGCCGCGCTCCTGGAGAACGAAACGCTGGAGGAGGAAGCGGCGTACCGGATCGCGGGCATCACGCGACTCACGAAGGACGCCGACTAGACCTCTTCAACGGGACTGCGGACGTTGGAGATCACGGATCCCCGGCCCCGGGGCCGGATCGCCCTGACCTGGCGCACGGACGGGCCCGCGAGCCCGGCGGCCAGGGTGCTGCTCGACCGGCTGCGGACAGCCCTTGGCGGAAGCTAGCCCGCTACCGCGTACGCGCGATCAAGAACCGAAGCCCGCTACCGCGTACGCGCGATCAAGTACCGGAACACGTTCGGCATCCAGATGGTCCCGTCCCGCCGCTTGTACGGGTGCAGGGCCTCCGTCAGCTCCTTGTCGACCTGTACCTGATCCGTCGCGCCCACCGCCGCGTCGAAAAGGCCCGTCGAGAGCAGACCGCGGACCGCGCTGTCCGTATCCGCGTACCCGAAGGGGCACGCGACGCGTCCCGAGCCGTCCGGCTTGAGGCCCGCCCGCTGGGCGACCTCCTCCAGATCGTCACGGAGCGCGGGACGCCAACTTCCCGTACTACGGAGAGGTTCGGCGAGCTTGGTCGCCACCCTCAGTACAGAAGAGGTCGTGCAGCGTTCCGGCGGACCCCATCCGGCGAGGACCACGGGAATGCCGCGCCCGGCCAGTGGGACGGTGGACTCCAGGAGGCCGGAGAGGCCTTCGGAGTCGCCCGCCACGCAGCCGATCGGCTGGAACGCGGTGACCATGTTGAACGCGGGTACGTCCGGCCCCGCGACGTCTGCGGGGTCGCCCTCCACGAGCCGGGCGTCGCCGTCCGGTTGTTCGCCCCAGCTCGCGTCGGGCAGCAGGCGTTCACGCGCCAGGGCGAGCCGTTCGGGAGCCGAGGGGTCCACACCGGTGACCGACGCGCCCCGTGACGCCGCCATCAGAAGGGCAAGGCCGGATCCGCAGCCGAGGCCGAGAAGCCTTGTTCCGCTGCCTACTTCGAGTCGTTCGTACACCGCTTCATAGAGCGGAACGAGCATCCGTTCCTGGATCTCCGCCCAGTCACGCGCGCGTGCGCACCGGTCCACGCCACGGGGGGTCGTGCCCGCGCGGGGGAGGTGCGGCTGCGCGAGTGTAGGTGTCATCGAAAGCGCCCCAATCCGCCGAGAGTTGCTGGAGTGTCGTATTCAAACGTTTCGTCCGCCCCCGTGCAGTGCGCTCGCACTCCCCCCGTATGCCAGAGAACTCCGCATCCGTCGCGGCGTCCAGAGGTTGTGGGGCAATGCTTGCGTGCCACCGTTGTGCGCCCCCTGAAGGAATTCAATTCACGCGCTCAGGGGGCCCGCCGTACCATGCGCGCCATGGCTAAGGCACCCGTTCTCACGCCCCGCGCGGAAGACTTTCCGCGCTGGTACCAGGACCTGATCAACAAGGCCGAGCTGGCCGACAACGGCCCGGTGCGCGGCACGATGGTGATCCGACCGTATGGCTACGGCCTGTGGGAACGCATGCAGCAGGACATGGACGCGCGCATCAAGGAGACGGGTACCCAGAACGCGTACTTCCCGCTCCTCATCCCCCAGTCGTATCTGACCAGGGAGGCCGAGCACGTCGAAGGCTTCGCCCCCGAACTGGCCGTCGTCACGCACGGCGGCGGCAAGGAACTGGAGGAGCCGGTCGTCATCCGCCCCACCTCGGAGACAATCGTCAACGAGTACTTCTCCAAATGGGTGCAGAGCTACCGCGACCTGCCGCTCCTGATCAACCAGTGGGCCAACGTGGTCCGTTGGGAGCTGCGCCCCCGGCTCTTCCTGCGTACGTCGGAATTCCTCTGGCAGGAGGGTCACACGGCCCACGCGACGTACGAAGAAGCACGCGATTTCGCGGCCCGCATTCACCGACATGTCTACGGAGCCTTCATGCGGGACGTCCTCGCGATGGACTTCGTCCTGGGCCGCAAGACCGCCAAGGAGCGCTTCGCGGGCGCCATCAACACCCTCACGCTCGAAGGCATGATGGGCGACGGCAAAGCCCTCCAGCTCGGCACGAGCCACGAGCTCGGCCAGAACTTCGCCAAGGCCTTCCACACCCGGTACCTCTCCAAGGAAGGCAAGCAGGAGCTCGTCTGGCAGACCTCCTGGGGCAGTACGACAAGGATGATCGGCGCCCTGGTGATGATGCACGGCGACGACAGCGGCCTGCGCGTCCCGCCGCGCCTCGCACCGATCCAGGCCGTCGTCCTCGCCATCAAGGGCGACGACGCCGTGCTCGCCAAGGTCCGCGAGATCGGCGACCGCCTGAAGGCCGCGGGCGTGCGCGTCCAGGTCGACGACCGCACGGACATCCCCTTCGGGCGCCGCGCCGTCGACTGGGAGCTCAAGGGAGTGCCGGTCCGCGTCGAGGTCGGCCCGCGCGACCTGGCGAACGGCACCGCGATGCTGGCCCGCCGGATTGTGGACGAGCACAGCGGGGGAGGCAAGGAGCCGGTCGCGATCGACTCCCTGGCGGCGCTGCTGCCCACCGTCCTCGAAGAGGACCAGAAGCTGCTCCTGGACCAGGCCCGCGAGCGCCGGGAGTCCCGTACATCGGACGTCACCACCGTCGACCAGGCCGTGGAGGCCACGGCCGCCGGCGGCTGGGCGCGCATCCCCTGGGCCACGCTCGGCCCGGAGGGCGAGGCGAAGCTGGCCGAGCACTCCGTGTCCGTACGGTGTCTGGTCGCGGAGGACGGGGCGGTGCCGGACGCCGATGAGACCCCGGGTAACGTCGCTTTGGTGGCCCGCGCTTACTGACGAGCGCGCCTCCGGTACCAGCGCGCTCGTTCCCGGCTCGCACGCCTGCCCAGGCAACACAAGCTCCGGTGCGAGCGGTTCTTCTACGCGCCGGGGCGTACGCGCCACTACGTACCGGCTTGCCACGACCTGCGAGGCTTCTGCGCAGATCAGCGCACCCGCCCTCGTCCGGACGCATCAACGGCAACTGACGGGTACGTGCAAATTATTTGGGATGCCCCGGAATGGAACCCCTGGGCGTCCCGGCTCGTTGTTCACGACGTGAGCACGACACCACCTGTTCTCGCCGCAGAGCTGGCACAGGCGTGGGCCGATATTCAGCGGCACCACCCCGAGCTGCCCGATCTTGCCGCGCCCGAATCCCTGATCGGAGAGTCGTCGTCCGCCTGCGGCGCCGAGCTCTCCTTCGAGCGACTGCTCCATGAGGCAGTCCATGGCATCGCCGCGTCTCGCGGCGTACGCGACACCTCACGTGCGGGCCGCTATCACAACCGCAGATTCCTCGCGATCGCCGAGGAGCTTGGCCTTGACCACCCCGATGAGCCGCATCCCAGCAGCGGCTTCTCGCTGGTCACGCTCAACCCCGAGGCGAGGAAGCGCTACCGCCCGACGATCGAGCGGCTCCAGCGCGCCCTCAAGGCGCACACGGCGGCGACCGCCGCCGACACGGCACGCAGCTTCCGGGGCCCGGCCGCCCGGCACGGCTCCTCCGGAGGCGGCGTCCGCGTCAAGGCGGTCTGCGACTGCGGGCGCAACGTCCGCGTGGTCCCGTCGGTGCTCGCCCAGGCGCCCATCGTCTGCGGCGGCTGCGGCAAGCCCTTCCGTATCCCGGAAGTGGTCGGCGCCGCCGCCGGATGACGGGGCCGAGCCGCCACAGTGTTGGTCGGGGCGCCCGGACCGGGTCAAGGCGCCCCGGCGACGTATGGCACAATAGGTCGCTGTACTCGACAGCCGCATAGGAACCCTCTCGCCTCCGGCTGACGCGTCCATCGGGCACCCCGAGTACCGCAACCCCACGTGGCATCTCGTTGTGCCCAACCACGTCAAGACCAGGAGACACCACTCCAGTGGCAGTCAAGATCAAGCTGAAGCGTCTGGGCAAGATCCGCGCGCCTCACTACCGCATCGTCGTCGCCGACTCCCGTACCCGCCGTGATGGTCGGGCCATCGAGGAGATCGGTCTGTACCACCCGGTGCAGAACCCCTCGCGCATCGAGGTCAACTCCGAGCGCGCGCAGTACTGGCTCTCCGTCGGCGCGCAGCCGACCGAGCCGGTCATGGCGATCCTGAAGCTCACCGGTGACTGGCAGGCGCACAAGGGCCTTCCGGCCCCCGCGCCGCTGCTCGTCGCGGAGCCCAAGGACAAGCGCGCCGCGTTCGAGGCCTTCACCAAGGGCCTCGAGGGCGACGAAGTGAAGGGTGAGGCCATCACCCAGAAGGCCAAGAAGGCTGACAAGAAGGCGGACGCGGCCGAGGCCGCGCCCACCGAGTCGACCGAGGCCTGAGCATGCTCGAGGAGGCTCTCGAGCACCTCGTGAAGGGCATTGTCGACAACCCCGACGACGTGCAGGTCGCCTCGCGCAACCTGCGCCGGGGGCGTGTGCTCGAGGTCCGGGTCCACCCGGATGACCTCGGCAAGGTGATCGGCCGCAACGGCCGTACCGCGCGCGCTCTGCGGACCGTCGTGGGCGCCATCGGCGGCCGCGGTGTCCGCGTCGACCTCGTCGACGTGGACCAGGTTCACTGAACCACAGGTAGCACCGGCACGGGCCGGGGAGGGCTTCTGGGCCTTCCTCGGCCCGTAGTCGTCTGCGGGCACCCACAGACGTCCGCAGACGCTTACGGACCCCCTTCCGTAGGCACACGACAGGAGAGAGCAGTGCAGCTGGTAGTCGCGCGGATCGGCCGCGCCCACGGCATCAAGGGCGAGGTCACCGTCGAGGTGCGTACCGACGAGCCGGAGCTGAGGCTCGGGCCCGGCGCCGTCCTCGCCACCGACCCCGCCTCCACAGGGCCGCTGACCATCGAGACCGGCCGGGTGCACAGTGGCCGCCTGATCCTTCGCTTCGCAGGCGTGCGCGACCGCACGGGCGCCGAGGCGCTGCGCAACACGCTGCTGATCGCGGAGGTCGACCCGGAAGAGCTTCCGGAGGACGAGGACGAGTACTACGACCATCAGCTGATGGACCTCGACGTCGTCACCACGGAGGGGCTCGAGGTCGGCCGGATCACGGAGATCTCGCACCTGCCCTCGCAGGACCTGTTCATCGTGGAGCGGCCCGACGGCAGCGAGGTGATGATCCCCTTCGTGGAGGAGATCGTCACCGAGATCGACCTGGAGGAGCAGCGGGCGATCATCGACCCGCCGCCCGGCCTGATCGACGACCGCGCGGAGACCGTCTCCACCAGGGACGACGAGGGTCCTTCGGGAGACGACGCCTGATGCGGCTCGACGTCGTCACGATCTTCCCCGAGTATCTGGAACCCCTGAACGTCTCCCTCGTCGGCAAGGCACGCGCGCGTGGACAGCTCGACGTGAACGTGCACGACCTCAGGGAGTGGACGTACGACCGGCACAACACGGTCGACGACACCCCCTACGGCGGCGGCCCGGGCATGGTCATGAAGACCGACCCCTGGGGCGCGGCGCTCGACGACGTGCTCGCCGACGGGTACGAGGCAGGCGCCCACGGGCCCGTCCTGGTCGTCCCCACGCCCAGCGGGCGGCCCTTCACCCAGGAACTCGCCGTCGAGCTCTCCGAGCGGCCCTGGCTGGTCTTCACGCCCGCACGCTACGAAGGCATCGACCGTCGCGTCGTGGACGAGTACGCGACCCGGATGCCCATCTACGAAGTATCGATCGGTGACTACGTCCTCGCGGGCGGCGAGGCTGCCGTCCTGGTCGTCACCGAGGCAGTGGCCCGGCTCCTGCCCGGAGTCCTCGGCAACGCCGAGTCCCACCGCGACGACTCCTTCGCGCCGGGCGCCATGGCGAACCTCCTCGAAGGTCCCGTCTACACCAAGCCGCCGCAGTGGCGCGGTCACGGCATCCCCGACGTGCTGGTCAGCGGCCACCACGGCAAGATCGCGCGCTGGCGCAGGGACGAGGCGCTGCGGCGCACGGTCCGCAACAGGCCCGATCTGATCGAGCGTTGCGACCCCGCGGCCTTCGACAAGAAGGACCGCGAGATGCTCTCGATCCTGGGGTGGCGGCCGGGCCCCGACGGCCGATTTGGGCGAGACCCCGAGGCCGTGGAACAATAGGTCGCTGCTGTACGTCCAGCGTGCGCCCCTGCCACAGGGGGAACGACGCCCGCCCGACGCGAACAGCTATCGAATCCTCATCACGAACTTACCGCTGATGACCTGTGGCATCAGTGAAGAAAGCAGACGATCATGGCTAACCTGCTCGACTCCGTCGACAGCGCTTCGCTGCGCACCGACATCCCGGCCTTCCGCCCGGGTGACACCGTCAACGTCCACGTGCGCGTCATCGAGGGCAACCGCTCGCGTGTGCAGCAGTTCAAGGGCGTAGTCATCCGCCGCCAGGGTGCCGGCGTGCGCGAGACCTTCACGGTCCGCAAGGTCTCCTTCTCCGTCGGCGTGGAGCGCACCTTCCCGGTGCACACTCCGATCGTCGAGAAGATCGAGCTCGTCAGCCGCGGCGCCGTGCGTCGCGCGAAGCTGTACTACCTCCGTGAGCTGCGCGGCAAGGCCGCGAAGATCAAGGAGAAGCGCGACAACTGAGCTCGCGCACGGGTCCACAGCGGGGCCGGATAGCATCTGGCCCCGATGGACACCGAAGCACAGCACACGGAGCGCGACCGCTCCTCCCCACCCACCGATTCCCCGAGCGCCGAGCGCGAGGGTGAGTCCGAGGGGCCGGAGGGCCGGTCGCGCTCCGCTTTTCTGTCGCTCGTGTCCTGGGTGCCCGGCGGCAGAGTGACCCTGACGCTGCTGATCTGCATGGTGTCCCTGCTGCTCGTCAGCACCTTCGTGATGCAGCCGTTCCAGATCCCGAGCAGCTCCATGAAGCCCGCGTTCCGGGTCGGAGACCGGGTACTGGTCAACAAGTTGGCGTACCGTTTCGGTTCCGAGCCGCAGCGAGGTGACGCGGTCGTCTTCGACGGCAGCGGTTACTTCGGGGATGCCGACTACATCAAGCGGGTCGCAGGGGTGGGAGGAGACCGGGTGGTCTGCTGCGACGAGCGGGGGAGGATCAAGGTGAACGGCGAGCCCGTCGACGAGCCGTACCTGTACCCGGGGGACGCCGCCTCGAAGGTGCGCTTCGTCGCTGTCGTCCCCGAAGGCAGCCTGTTCCTCCTCGGTGACCACCGCAGCCACTCCCGTGACTCCCGCGACTATCTCGGTCAGCCCGGCGGCGGCATGATCCCCGTCGACTCGGTGATCGGCAGAGCCGACTGGATCGCCTGGCCCGTCGGCCACTGGACCTCCCTGGAGCGTCCCGACGGCTACGCGCGCGTGCCGGCACCAGGCGGCGCGCATGGGTAACCGCGGACGGACGCGCGACGCCAGTCACCGGGCCGACACCCGGCTGCCCACCGGATCCCGGCCCACCAGCGGCCCCGTGCTGCCCGGAAGGGCCGAGCGGCGCAAGCTCGCGCGGAAGGTCAAGCGGCGCAGGCGGCGCTCGGCGATCAAGGAGATACCTCTCCTCATAGGCGTCGCGCTCCTCATAGCCCTGGTCCTGAAGACCTTCCTGGTGCAGGCCTTCGTGATCCCCTCGGGCTCGATGGAGCAGACGATCAAGATCGGCGACCGCGTTCTCGTCGACAAGCTCACCCCGTGGTTCGGTGCCAAGCCCGAGCGCGGCGACGTCGTCGTCTTCAAGGACCCCGGCAACTGGCTCGAGGACGAGAAGTCCAAGAAGAAGGACGACCCCGTAGGTGTCAAGCAGGTCAAGGAAGGCCTGACCTTCATCGGACTGCTGCCGTCCGACGACGAACGGGACCTGATCAAGCGCGTGGTCGGCGTCGGCGGCGACACCGTGAAGTGCTGTGACAAGAACAAGAAACTCACGGTCAACGGCGTCCCGCTCACCGAGCCTTACATCAATCCGGGTGATGATCCCTCGTCCTTCGAGTTCGAGGTGAAGGTCCCCAAGGGGCGCCTCTTCGTCATGGGCGACCACCGTTCCGACTCGGCCGACTCCCGCTTCCACCGCACCGAGAAGTTCAGCGGCACCGTCTCCGAGGACAGCGTGGTGGGGCGCGCGCTCGTCATCGCCTGGCCCTTCGGTCACTGGCGCAAGCTGGAGGAGCCCGACACGTACGCGTCCGTGCCCGACGCGCGAGCGGCGTCGGACAGCGCCGTCGGGCCGTCGCATAGGGTGGCACTCGGCGATCGATACGGATCGACCGGACTCCCGACCCCTGCGGAACTCCCGCTCGTTATGGGAGTGGTGGGCCTGCATCGCATCAAGAGCGGGCAGCGGCACGGACTGAGGAGTGGATGTGGGGGATGTGGCGGTCGGCGCACGGTCCGGACACGGTGGGCCCGAGGAGCAGCCAGGGCGATCAGACGAGCCGGAGGGCGCAGCCGCGGCGGACGGCGTGAACCCCGGGAGTGACACCGCGGGTGCCAGCCCCGCACCCGGTGAGCAGGACGAAAAGCCGGCGAAGGGGGCGAAGAAGCCCCGCTCCTTCTGGAAGGAGCTGCCGCTCCTCATCGGCATCGCGCTCGTCCTGGCACTGGTGATCAAGACCTTCCTGGTGCAGGCGTTCTCGATTCCCTCGGACTCGATGCAGAACACGCTCCAGAAGGGCGACCGCGTCCTGGTCGACAAGCTGACACCGTGGTTCGGCTCGGAGCCGGAGCGCGGCGAGGTCGTCGTCTTCAGGGATCCCGGCCACTGGCTCGACGGTGAGCCGACGCCCGACCCGAACCCGATTCAGCGAGTTCTCGGCTGGGTCGGCCTGATGCCGTCCGCCGACGAGAAGGACCTGATCAAGCGCGTCATCGGGGTCGGCGGCGACACGGTGGAGTGCAAGGGCACCGGTCCGGTGAAGGTCAACGGCAAGACGCTGAACGAGCCGTACGTCTTCGAGGGCAACACCCCTTGCAGCGTCGACGACCAGGGCGGCCAGTTCAAGGTCACCGTGCCCGCGGGCAAAATCTGGGTCATGGGTGATCACCGGCAGAACTCGCTGGACTCCCGTTACCACCAGAACCAGCCCGGCGGCGGCGCCGTCCCCGTGGACAACGTCGTGGGCCGCGCCATCGTGATCGCCTGGCCGCCCACCCGCTGGGCGACGCTGCCCAAGCCGGACACCTTCGACCAGCAGGGCATCAACACCGCGATGAGCGCGGCGCCCGCAGCCCTCGGACTCGCGGGAGCGGTTCCGGTCGTGCTCTGGCGCAGGCGTCGGCTCACGGTGGCCGCTGCCCAGACCGCGAGGGTTTCTGGCGGAGGTACTGCCGGGTAGGGTGCCGTCCCAGATCGTCGATCTTCCGCGTGCCTGTTCGTAGGTGCGTGGGGTCGTCTCCGATATGGGGGAGCACTGGGATGAGCAGGACACAACGTACGGACGAGGGCCGCGGGCGGCTCGGCAGCGTGCTGTCGGGCCTTGCCGTGGCCCTCGGCTGTGTGCTCTTCCTGGGGGGCTTCATCTGGGGCGCCGTCCTGTACCAGCCGTACACCGTTCCCACGGGGTCGATGACGCCGACGATCGGCGCGGGCGACCGGGTCCTGGCCGAGCGGATAGACGGCAGCGAGGTGCGCCGGGGCGATGTCGTCGTCTTCAGGCAGGCGAGCTGGGGCGACCTGCCGATGGTCAAGCGTGTGGTCGGTGTCGGCGGTGACCGGATCTCCTGCTGCACGGACGGCAAGCTGATGGTCAACGGCAAGCAGGTCGCAGAACCGTATCTTCCCGAGGGTGCGGGCGCCTCGGCCACCGGAATCCCGGCCACCACGGTCCCCGAGGGCAACCTCTTCATGCTCGGTGACGAGCGCAGTGGCTCCCTGGACTCCAGCGTTCACCTGGGCGACTCCAACCACGGCTCCGTGCCGCGCAGCGCGGTGGAGGGGCGGGTCGACGCGGTGGCCTGGCCGATGGACAAGTTCGGGACCCTCGAGCGCCCTGTGGGCTTCGCCGACATGCCGGGCGGCATCTCCGAGCCGGGGCCCGTGCGGCTCGTGGTGTGGGCGGTGGTGGTCGGTGCGGTCCTGGTCATGGGCGGCGCCGCGTACGGCCCGGTGGCCAAGCGGTTGGGGCGCAGACGTGAGCGTCCGCAGAGCCGCGATCGCGCTGGAGCGGGCGCCAGTGCCGGCTGAGTCGCAGCCGCTGCGCAAGGTCGCGCGGGTCATCCTGCTCGACCCGAGGGACCGGATCCTGCTGCTGCACGGTCACGAGCCGGAGAACACGGCGGACGACTGGTGGTTCACGCCGGGCGGCGGTCTGGAGGGCGACGAGACGCATGAACAGGCCGCACTGCGTGAACTGATGGAAGAGACGGGCATCACCGAGGTCGAGCTCGGCCCCGCCCTGTGGCAGCGGATCTGCTCGTTCCCCTTCGCCGGACGGCGCTGGGACCAGGACGAGCGGTACTTCCTCGCGCGTACGTCGCAGACGTCCACGCAGGCCACGGGGCTGACGGAGCTTGAACGGCGGACTGTCGCGGGAGCGCGTTGGTGGACGTGCCAGGAACTGACCGAGGCACATGAGACGGTGTATCCGACCAGGCTCGCCGAGTTGCTTCGCAGGCTGCTCGACGAGGGTCCTCCGAGCCGGCCCGAGACCCTCGACACGGAAATCGTGTAGAGGCTCCAGGGGCTGACGCACAATAGGGGGACGCACGGCTGAAGGGGAACATGCCATGAGCGCCGAGGACCTCGAGAAGTACGAGACCGAGATGGAGCTGAAGCTCTACCGGGAGTACCGCGATGTCGTCGGTCTGTTCAAATATGTGATCGAGACCGAACGGCGCTTCTACCTCACCAACGACTACGAGATGCAGGTCCACTCGGTCCAGGGTGAGGTTTTCTTCGAGGTGTCCATGGCGGACGCCTGGGTGTGGGACATGTACAGGCCCGCACGGTTCGTGAAGCAGGTACGCGTCCTGACGTTCAAGGACGTAAACATCGAGGAGCTCAACAAGAGCGACCTCGAGCTGCCGGGAGGCTGAGTCCGGAGGCTGCCGGGTTCACCGGCGCGGGTGAGCGAGTTATCCACAAAGTGTGACTCGTCCACCAAGATCCACAACGTTCGGGGCCGGGCCCCAGTGTGGGTGTCGGAGGTGGTGCCGACATGAACGCACGGGGGGCACTCGGGCGGTACGGCGAAGATCTGGCCGCGCGGCGGCTCGGCGAAGCCGGAATGACGGTTCTTGAGCGCAACTGGCGCGGTGGCAGAACCGGCGAGATCGACATCGTGGCCATGGACGGCGAAGCGCTGGTCGTCTGTGAGGTCAAAACACGCAGAGCGGGTCCGGTGGGCTCCGTCATCTATCAGCATCCGATGGCGGCCGTGGACCGGGCCAAGGCGGAGCGGCTGCGGCGCCTGGCCCAGCGCTGGATCGAGGAGCGTGGCGGTCCACCGCCGGGCGGGGTGCGGATCGACCTCGTCGGCGTGCTCGTCCCGCGCCGCGGCGCCCCCGTCGTGGAGCACGCGCGAGGGGTGGCCTGATGGGATTCGCGCGTACGTGTTCCGTGGCCCTTGTGGGCGTCGAGGGCGTGGTCGTCGAGGTGCAGGCCGATCTGGAGCCGGGCGTCGCGGCGTTCACCCTGGTCGGGCTCCCGGACAAGAGCCTGACGGAGAGCAAGGACCGGGTCAGGGCCGCGGTGGTCAACTCGGGTGGGGAATGGCCCCAGAAAAAGCTCACGGTGGGCCTCAGCCCGGCGTCGGTGCCCAAGGGAGGCAGCGGCTTCGATCTCGCGATCGCCTGCGCGGTGCTCGGCGCGGCGGAGCGGATCGATCCGCGGACCCTCACCGACATCGTGATGATCGGCGAGCTGGGGCTCGACGGGCGGGTGCGGCCGGTCCGGGGCGTGCTGCCCGCAGTCCTCGCGGCGGCGGACGCGGGCTATGAGCAGGTCGTCGTCCCGGAGTGCACGGCGGCCGAGGCCTCACTGGTGCCGGGAGTCTCGGTGCTCGGGGTGCGCAGCCTTCGGCAGCTGATCGCCGTACTGACCGATGAGCCGGTCCCTGAGGAGGAGCCGGACGAGCCGGGGCGGCCCGACACGATGCTCGCGGGGCTCTGTGTGCCCGGAACGGGCATGGGTGCGGGGCTCAGCGGCGGTCTGGACGACGCTCATGCCCTGGACCTCGCCGATGTCGTCGGACAGACATCGGCCCGGACCGCCGTGGAGGTGGCGGCGACGGGCGGACACCACCTCTTTTTGCAGGGCCCGCCGGGCGCGGGGAAGACGATGCTCGCGGAACGGCTGCCGGCGATCCTGCCCCGGCTGACCCGGGAGGAGTCCCTGGAGGTGACCGCTGTCCACTCCGTGGCGGGCATGCTCCCACCGGGCAAGCCCCTGGTGGACGTCGCGCCGTACTGCGCGCCGCACCACTCCGCGACGATGCAGTCGCTCGTGGGCGGCGGCAAGGGAGTCGCGCGGCCGGGGGCGGTGTCGTTGGCCCACCGTGGCGTGCTCTTTCTCGACGAGGCGCCGGAGTTCAGCAGCCAGAGCCTGGACTCCTTGCGGCAGCCTCTGGAATCGGGCCATGTGGTGATCGCTCGCAGCGCGGGAGTGGTACGGCTTCCCGCGAGGTTCCTGATGGTGCTCGCGGCCAATCCCTGCCCCTGCGGTCGGCACACGCTCCTTGGCGACGGTTGTGAATGCCCGGCATCCGTCATCCGCCGTTACCAGGCGCGGCTCTCGGGCCCGCTGCTCGACAGGGTCGACCTGAAAGTCGGGGTGGAGCCCGTCACACGATCCGAGCTTGCCGGGTACGGCACGCGGGGCGACTCCACACAGACGGTCGCCGACCGGGTGCGGGCCGCGCGGGAGAGAGCGGCGGCCAGGCTGACCGGTACCGGCTGGCGGACGAACAGCGAAGTGCCGGGACACGCGCTGCGGACGCGGTGGCCCGCCGAGTCGGGCGCCCTGGACGCCGCCGAACTCGACCTGGAGCGGGGCTTCCTGACCGCCCGAGGGCTCGACCGTGTCCTGCGGGTCGCCTGGACCGTCACGGACCTCGCAGGCCGTGACCGGCCTACCGCGCAGGATGTAGCCCTGGCGCTGCAGTTGCGTACGGGGGTGTCGCGGGGCGTGCCGATGGCGATCGGGGCGCTGACATGACCTCGGCCCTCGGCTCGGGACCCGACCCGCAGGAGGAGCGGATGGCGAGGGCCGCCCTGACCCGGATCCTCGAACCGGGGGACGAGGTGGGAGGGCGGTGGTTGCGGGAGACCGGGGCCGTCGAAGTGGTGCGGCGGCTGTCCGAGGGGGAGGAGCGTCTTGACGGGGTGACGCCGGCGCGATGGGAAGGGCTGCGGGCTCGGGCAGGGAAGGCGCGGCCCGAGCAGGACCTGGCGGTGGCGCGGGACGCGGGGATGCGGTTCGTGTGCCCGGGGGAGGCGGAGTGGCCCCTCCAGTTGGACGATCTGGGGGACGCGCGGCCGTTGGGGCTGTGGGTGCGGGGGCGGCCCAGCCTGCGGATATGGGCGCTCCGATCGGTGGCGGTGGTCGGCGCGAGGGCCTGCACGGAGTACGGGGCGCACATGGCGGCCGGCCTCGGGGCGGGGCTCGCCGAGCGGGGCTGGGTGGTCGTGTCGGGCGGCGCCTATGGGGTGGACGGGGCCGCGCACCGGGGAGCGTTGGGGGCTGGTGGGGCCACGGTCGCGGTACTCGCCTGCGGGGTCGACCGGGCCTATCCGAGAGGACACGCCGAGTTGATCAGGAGGATCGCGGAACAGGGTCTTGTGGTGGGGGAGTTGCCGCCGGGAGACCATCCGACACCGAGCAGATTCATCCTCAGGAACCGCGTGATCGCCGCCCTCACCCGGGGGAGCGTCGTCGTCGAAGCCGCGTACCGCAGTGGTGCGCTCGCCACGGCGCGCAGCGCGCGGGAGCTCGGCCGCTTCACCATGGGGGTGCCGGGCCCCGCTACCAGCGGGCTGTCGGCCGGGGTGCATGAGCTCCTGCGCGGTGACGGCGTTCTGGTGACCGACGCGGCGGAAGTCGTCGAGCTGGTCGGCGACATGGGAGAGCTGGCCCCGGAGCGGCGGGGCCCCGTCGTGCCACGCGATCTGCTCGCCCCGGACGCCGCGCGAGTCCTGGCGGCGCTGCCCGCGCGGGGGAGTGCGACGGCCCGGGACATCGCACTCGGCGCGGGCACGGTGATCGATGAAGCAGTCGGTCGACTGTACGAGTTGCGCTCACTGGGGTTCGTCGAACGACATGGCGACGGGTGGCAGTTGACACGCCAGGCGATTGTGTCGGTCTTCCCGGCGGGAGGGGGTTCGTGACCGAGCGTGTTCGGCCGTCTGGATGAACCCCCGATGGCCCCGCATAAAAGCGCAGTTGGCGCTCTGCGGTCGTCACGGAAGGCGACGAGAGGGGTTCGGTGGAGGGCTCAGCGGAACGTGTCTGCGTACGCGGGATCCCCTACTGTTCGCACACTGCGACACTTCAGTCACGCTACGCTCACAAGGATTCCGACGCGGACAGGCAACCACGGGCAAGCAGACGGACAACCTCATTCACTTCACGCAAGATCACCACCTCGCGGGTGCGGGCGAATCCATCGGCTCGCACGACCTCACCGGTTCACGGCAGAACGGCTCAAGGCAACGAATGCCCCAGCACACCTCAGGGTCCGATCGGGCGGCAGCTCCCCCCGCCGCCCGTAGCGGCGAGCGGGAGCGGCCCCCCGCACCCTCGTCGCTGGACGAGCTGTGGCGGTCGTACAAGGAGACGGGGGACGGGCGGCTGCGCGAGCAGTTGATCCTGCACTACTCGCCACTGGTGAAGTACGTCGCGGGCCGGGTCAGCGTGGGGTTGCCGCCCAACGTCGAGCAGGCGGACTTCGTCTCGTCCGGGGTGTTCGGTCTGATCGACGCGATCGAGAAGTTCGACATCGAGCGGTCCATCAAGTTCGAGACGTATGCGATCACTCGTATCCGTGGCGCGATGATCGACGAACTGAGGGCGCTCGACTGGATCCCCCGGTCCGTGCGGCAGAAGGCGCGCAACGTCGAGCGGGCCTACGCCACGCTGGAGGCGCAGCTGCGGCGTACGCCGTCGGAGAGCGAGGTCGCCCACGAGATGGGGGTCGCGATCGAGGAACTGCACGCTGTTTTCAGCCAGTTGTCGCTGGCGAACGTGGTGGCCCTGGAGGAGCTGCTTCACGTCGGCGGCGAGGGCGGCAACCGGCTGAGCCTGATGGACACGCTCGAGGACACCGCGGCCGACAACCCCGTGGAGGTCGCCGAGGACCGCGAGCTGCGAAGGCTGCTCGCGCGCTCGATCAACACGCTGCCGGAGCGGGAGAAGACCGTCGTCACCCTCTACTACTACGAAGGTCTCACGCTCGCCGAGATCGGCAATGTGCTCGGCGTGACGGAGAGCCGGGTGAGCCAGATCCACACGAAATCGGTGCTCCAGCTGCGGGCGAAGCTGGCGAGTTTCGGCCGCTGAGCGCGCTGAATCGTCCCTGCCCCCGGCCGGTGCCGTGGGGCGCGGGTGTGGGGTTCCGCGAGGTGGAACGACTCCCGCCCCGGCGGTCACGTCCGTAGAGTGGAGAGCGTGCCAAGGATTCGAGCGGCCTCTGTGGCCGAGCACCGGTCGATGCAGCGCGGCGCCCTGTTGGACGCCGCGCGGTCCCTGCTGTCCGAGGGCGGTACGGAGGCGTTGACCTTCCCTGCCCTCGCTGAGCGCACGGGGCTCGCGCGGTCTTCCGTGTACGAGTACTTCCGGTCGCGTGCCGCGGTCGTCGAGGAGCTGTGCGAGGTCGACTTCCCCGTCTGGGCGGCGGAGGTCTCCGTCGCGATGGAGCGGGCGGAGACCGCCGAGGGCAAGGTCGAGGCGTATGTCAGGCGGCAGCTCGACCTGGTGGGGGACCGGCGGCACAGGGCCGTCGTCGCGATCTCCGCGGCCGAGTTGGACGCGGGGGCGCGGGAGAAGATCCGGGCCGCGCACGGTGGGCTTGTCGCCATGATCGGCGAGGCGTTGTGCGAGCTCGGGCATGCGGAGCCCCGGCTTGCGGCGATGCTTCTGCAGGGTGTCGTGGACGCGGCTGTGCGGCGGATCGAGCTGGGCGCCGCGGAGGACCCGTCCGCCATCACCGAGGCGGCCGTAGTCATGGCACTGCGGGGCGTGCGGGGCTGAGGCCTCGTTCTACGACTCCCGCATCGACCCCTGCTTCGTCTCCCGCATCGACCCCTGCTTCGTCTCCCGCGTCGACCCCTGCTTCGTCTCCCGCGTCGACCCCAGCTTCGACTCCCGCGTCGCCCTCTGTCAGCGGGGCGCCTGCCCACGGTGGGAACCGCAGCGGCAGCGGGAGCGGTAGCAGCCGCAAGAGCGGCACGTCGATCACCGGCAGCAGATGGGACGCCCCGCGTCCAAGGAGCCACGGTGGCAGCAGCGACAGTGGGTTCAGGTATGCATCCGCCCTCAGCAGGCCCCAGTGCAAGCAGCTGCTCGGGCAGTGGGCCGTGAGTGTCGTGGGTGGCACGGGTGCCGTGGGTGCCGTGGGTGGTTCCAGTACTCCCAGTGCCTCGCCCGTCGTCACCTCGGCGCCCTTCTTGACCGTGGCCCGCACCGGCCCGTACGTCGTGCGCAGGGGCGGATCCCCCGTGCCCGCCAGCTCCACCGCGATCACTCCACGGCCCGCCACGCGGCCCGCGAAGGAGACCCTGCCCGGGGCCACCGCCCGAACGACGGCGCCCGGCGACGCCGCCAGGTCCACGCCCCGGTGCCCCCGGCCGTACTCCGTCGCCGGGGGCTCCCAGCCCCGTACGACCGGGGGACGCACTCCGACGGGCCACGCGCCCGCCACCTTCGGCACCGGCTCTCCCCGGCCCACGCTCGCCACCGGTCCACCGGCCGCACCAGCAGGCGGCGCAACCGCCGCGATCAGCGCCACGGTCAGCAGCGTCAACAGCACCGGACCCAGTTCTCGTCGAAGCATTCGTCGCAGCTCTCGTCGCATGTGAGACATGCCAGAACCGTCCCGCGCCGGGCCCGCCCGTAGGGATCATGGCCCGGATCTGTGGATGACCAGCCGCTTGTGGACAGCGGCGTCACCCGCTGCCTCGCGGGTCCCGTACACTTCTTGTGGCGATCCGGGTCACCGGGTCGACTTCGCACGCCCCGACACCAGGCCATCAAAAGCCAGGTGCCAGCGCCTCTCGGTCCTTTGTGGCACGGCGCAATCGCGGGCGTCAGGCGCGACCGTCATCCGGCGGACGCGGCACAACCGAGAACACCTAGGAGTACGGCCATGGCCGTCGTCACGATGCGGGAGCTGCTGGAAAGCGGCGTCCACTTCGGTCACCAGACCCGTCGTTGGAACCCGAAGATGAAGCGCTTCATCTTCACGGAGCGCAACGGCATCTACATCATCGACCTGCTCCAGTCGCTGTCGTACATCGACCGCGCCTACGAGTTCGTCAAGGAGACCGTCGCCCACGGCGGCACGGTCATGTTCGTCGGCACGAAGAAGCAGGCGCAGGAGGCCATCGCCGAGCAGGCGACCCGCGTCGGCATGCCCTACGTGAACCAGCGCTGGCTGGGCGGCATGCTCACCAACTTCTCGACCGTCTACAAGCGCCTGCAGCGCCTGAAGGAGCTCGAGCAGATCGACTTCGAGGATGTGGCCGCGTCCGGCCTCACCAAGAAGGAGCTGCTCGTCCTCTCCCGCGAGAAGGCCAAGCTGGAGAAGACCCTCGGCGGTATCCGCGAGATGTCCAAGGTGCCCAGCGCCGTCTGGATCGTGGACACCAAGAAGGAGCACATCGCTGTCGGCGAGGCCCGGAAGCTCAACATTCCGGTCGTCGCGATCCTCGACACGAACTGTGACCCCGACGAGGTCGACTACAAGATCCCGGGCAACGACGACGCGATCCGCTCCGTCACCCTGCTCACCCGCGTGATCGCCGACGCCGTCGCCGAGGGCCTCATCTCCCGTTCCGGCGTCGCCACCGGCGACCAGAAGCCGGGCGAGAAGGCCGCCGGCGAGCCGCTCGCCGAGTGGGAGCGCGACCTGCTCGAGGGCGAGAAGAAGGCCGACGAGCCCAAGGCTGAGGAGGCCAAGGCCGACGAGCCGAAGGCCGACGAGGCTGAGGCCGAGGCCGAGGTTCAGAAGTCCGCCGAGACGGAGAAGGCCGCCGACGCCGAGCAGGCCGAGGCCCCCGCCGAGGTTGCCGCCGCCGAGGCCCCCGCCACGGAGACCGAGCAGGCCTGACCTTCACAGGTTCGGTAGTTGACGGCGGGGGCCCAACAGGCCCCCGCCGTTCACCCGTAGATCTTTCAGACCTTCGAAAGAGAATTTCAGGATCATGGCGAACTACACCGCCGCTGACGTCAAGAAGCTCCGTGAGCTCACGGGCGCCGGCATGATGGACTGCAAGAAGGCGCTCGACGAGGCTGACGGCAGCGTCGACAAGGCCGTCGAGGCCCTGCGCATCAAGGGCCAGAAGGGCGTCGCCAAGCGCGAGGGCCGCTCCGCCGAGAACGGCGCCGTGGTCTCCCTCATCGCTGACGACAACACCTCCGGCGTGATCGTCGAGCTGAAGTGCGAGACGGACTTCGTCGCCAAGGGCGAGAAGTTCCAGGCCGTCGCGAACTCGCTCGCCGCGCACATCGCCAAGACGTCCCCGGCCGACCTCGAGGCGCTGCTCGCGTCCGAGATCGAGTCCGGCAAGACCGTCCAGGCGTACGTCGACGAGGCCAACGCCAACCTCGGCGAGAAGATCGTCCTGGACCGCTTCGCGCAGTTCTCGGGCGCCTTCGTCACCGCGTACATGCACCGCACCATGCCCGACCTGCCCCCGCAGATCGGTGTCCTGGTCGAGCTGGACAAGGCCGACGCCGACCTCGCCAAGGGCATCGCGCAGCACATCGCCGCCTTCGCGCCGAAGTACCTCTCCCGTGAGGACGTCCCGGCCGAGGTCGTCGAGTCCGAGCGTCGCGTCGCCGAGGAGACCACCCGCGCCGAGGGCAAGCCCGAGGCCGCGCTGCCCAAGATCGTCGAGGGTCGCGTCAACGGCTTCTTCAAGGAGGCCACCCTCCTCGGTCAGCCGTACGCGCTCGACAACAAGAAGTCCGTTCAGAAGGTCCTGGACGAGGCCGGTGTCACCCTGAAGCGCTTCTCGCGCATCAAGGTCGGCATCTGAGTCCGTACCGCGATCGACGGTAGACCCCGCTAGGGTCGACAGCGGTCGCCCGCGTACCACGCAGTACGCGACGTACGACCGCAGGATCTGACGAGGAGGCCATTGCCGAGCATGGGATGCGAACGACACCCCACCGGCAGTGGCCTTCTTCGTATGTGCGCCGAGCAAAAAGAAGCGAGAACTCCATGACCACCAAGGCCGACACAAACAGTGGTGACGACAAGGTCGCCGGTCGTTTCCTGCTGAAGCTCTCCGGTGAGGCATTCGCCGGCGGGGGCGGCCTTGGCGTCGACCCCGACGTGGTGCACGCGATCGCCAAGGAGATCGCCGCGGTCGTCCGCGACGGTGCCCAGATCGCGGCCGTCATCGGCGGCGGCAACTTCTTCCGCGGCGCGGAGCTGCAGCAGCGCGGCATGGACCGGGCGCGCTCCGACTACATGGGCATGCTCGGCACGGTCATGAACTGCCTGGCCCTGCAGGACTTCCTGGAGAAGGAAGGCATCGAGTGCCGCGTCCAGACCGCCATCACGATGGGCCAGGTCGCGGAGCCGTACATCCCGCTGCGCGCCGTCCGGCACCTTGAGAAGGGCCGTGTGGTCATCTTCGGCGCCGGTATGGGCATGCCGTACTTCTCCACCGACACGACCGCGGCGCAGCGCGCCCTGGAGATCGACGCCGAGGCCCTGCTCATGGGCAAGAACGGCGTCGACGGGGTCTACGACTCCGACCCCAAGACCAACCCGGACGCGGTCAAGTACGACGCGCTCGGCTACGGCGAGGTCATCACCCGCGACCTGAAGGTCGCCGACATGACCGCGATCACCCTGTGCCGCGACAACAAGTTGCCCATCCTGGTCTTCGAGCTGCTCTCCACCGGCAATATCGCCCGTGCCGTCAACGGTGAGAAGATCGGCACACTCGTGGGCGACGGGGGTACCCGCGCCTGATCCCGGGGACGCCCCCGGGGGATGGACAAAGCCCTGCCGGTCGGACACGGTGCAGGGAAAGAGACGCGACGCAGCCGACACCCCATGGACTCCCCCTACTTCACCGTGTGGGGGCGCCCGCAGCCCACTCACAACACCAGGAGCAAGTGGTGATCGAAGAGACCCTCCTCGAGGCCGAGGAGAAGATGGAGAAGGCCGTCGTGGTCGCCAAGGAGGACTTCGCCGCGATTCGCACAGGCCGTGCGCACCCGGCGATGTTCAACAAGATCGTGGCTGACTACTACGGCGCCCTTACGCCGATCAATCAGCTGGCCTCGTTCTCGGTGCCCGAGCCGCGGATGGCCGTGGTGACCCCGTTCGACAAGAGCGCGCTGCGCAACATCGAACAGGCGATCCGCGACTCCGACCTCGGCGTCAATCCCAGCAATGATGGCAACATCATCCGGGTGACGTTCCCCGAGCTGACGCAGGACCGTCGCAAGGAGTACATCAAGGTCGCCAAGACCAAGGCCGAGGACTCCAAGATCTCGATCCGTTCCATCCGCCGCAAGGCCAAGGAATCGATCGACAAGGCGATCAAGGACGGCGACATCGGCGAGGACGAGGGCCGTCGCGCGGAGAAGGAGCTCGACGACACCACCGCGAAGTACGTCGCCCAGGTGGACGAGCTGCTCAAGCACAAGGAAGCCGAGCTGCTCGAGGTCTGAGGGCTCGTGGTCTGAGGACTGAGGAATCCGATCCGTGAACGACTCTTCCTGGGGGGCGCCTCCCAGAGCCGGGTACTGGGGGCCGCCCGACCAGGGCCCTGCTCAAGGGGCTGCCCCGGCAGGTCCCGCGTACGATGCGCATGACGCCCTGTATCCATCAGAGACGCAGCCCATGCCCATCGTGCCCGACATGCCTGACGTACCTGAAGTACCCCAGGAGCCCATGCCCAGCGCAGCATCACAGCCCGCCCCTGAGACGCCGCGTGCGCCTCAAGCGCCGCAGAAGAAGAGCGCGGGCCGTGACCTCGGGGCGGCCATAGGAGTCGGCGTGGGGCTCGGCGCGACGGTCGTCGCGTCGCTCTTCATCGTGAAGGCCGTCTTCATCGGCGTCATAGTGGTCGCCGTCGTGGTCGGCCTCTGGGAGCTCACCTCGCGGCTCGAAGAGCGCAAGGGCATCAAGGCACCGCTGGTCCCGCTGGCGGTGGGCGGCGCGGCTATGGTCGTCGCCGGATATGTCCGCGGGCCCGAGGGTGCCTGGGTCGCCATGGCGCTCACCGCGCTCGCGGTGCTCGTCTGGCGGATGACCGAGCCCCCCGAGGGCTATCTGAAGGACGTCACGGCGGGCGTCTTCGCGGCGTTCTACGTCCCGTTCCTCGCCACGTTCGTGGCGCTGATGCTCACCGCTGACGACGGCGCGATGCGGGTGCTCACGTTCCTGCTCCTGACCGTGGTCAGCGACACCGGGGCGTACGCGATCGGCTGGCGCTTCGGCAAGCACAAGCTCGCCCCGCGCATCAGCCCCGGCAAGACCCGCGAGGGCCTGGTCGGCGCGGTGACGTTCGCGATGGCGGGGGGCGCGCTGTGCATGGAGTTCCTGATAGACGGCGGCACCTGGTGGCAGGGGCTGCTCATCGGCCTCGCGGTCGCCGCGAGCGCGACGCTCGGTGACCTCGGCGAATCCATGATCAAGCGTGACCTCGGCATCAAGGACATGGGCACGCTGCTCCCCGGCCACGGGGGCATCATGGACCGCCTCGACTCCCTGCTGCCGACGGCGCCGGTGGTGTGGCTGCTGCTGGTCGTCTTCGTGGGGTCCGGCTGACCTGCGTATCTGTACGTGAGGGGCTCGTCGTCCATGGGGCGGCGGGCCCCTTTCGTATCCGGCTCTGCAGTTGTTCGGGCCCGGTGTTCGCCCCGGCTTGCTCCACTCGACCGCGTTGCCGTGCGGAACCGAGTGCGCCTTGCCTGCCTTGTACGGCGACCTGGCCGACTGGACGTAGTTCAGGCCGCGCTTGTCGGGCCGTGAGCTCGGTCTCCTCGATACGCGGGTGCGGAGCTAGGCCGATGCGAGGCGGCGGCGGACCGCCTCGCCGCTCGCGTTGATGAACTTGGGTATGGCCTTGTGATGTCGGGTCCAAAGCCTGGTGTACGCGTCATCGTCCACGCGGCCCTGCCTCCAGTAGCTCCCCAGCTCCTTTCCTGCCGTGTCCAACTCATCGAGTGCCGCGAGCAAGGCGGCGTCCCGAGTGAGGATCCGTAGCCGAACAGAAGCCAGCACGTGGGCGGGGAGGTCGTAGCCACTGACGCGGCCCTCCATGCCGAGGACCCGCTCCTCCCAGATCCGATCCTCGAAGTCCGTCACAGAGGAGGCGATCAAGGCGCACTGTTCCATGAGCAACTCCGACAGACGCGCCTTGTCCTCAGCGCGTTTTGCGAGGCGCTGTCCCAGGAGCGCGATGGCAGCGCCGACGATGGTCGCGAGCAGTGTCCCCCAGGCGTTCATAGCCGGCATTTTCCCAGTGCCGGTACGCGGTGCGTGAGAAAACCGCGACCATCCGCCCGTCCGGCGACGGGGACTACGAGCTGGCGATCTCTCGCCGGAGTTGCTGGAGCGAGAGCATTGGCGAGCTCTACGGTGTCGTCGGCGCACAGTAGGTACAGGGTTGAGCGCGCTTCCTGCATCCGCCCCGCCAGCTCGTTGTCCCCGGGCAGGACGGTCTCCACGGTCAGCTCCCCCCGGCGTACAAGCGACGACAGGTTACAGAAGCCTCGCTCATGACGTGTGCCCTTCCTCGCGTGCGCAGGCCAGGCGGCGAAGCTCCACCCGGGCCGCCGGTGACCTGCCCGCTTCGGTGGACCAGTACGGGTGCCACATCAGGCGAGTGGAGAGCTGCTGCAGAGTGCGGCGCAGCCTCGCGGGGTGAACCGGTCGCGGAGCGGACAGTGCCTCGTACGTGCGGGTCCAGGCGGTCTGGAGCTCGATCAGGTCGTTGGGGAAGGGGGTCGGCGCCATGAAGCTGATTAGGTCACGTGTTCGAATACTTGCGCAAGTGAGCCGCATGCCGGGCCAGCGGCGACCGTCACCGACAGGCGGTGGCCCGGTCGGGCCCCAACCGTCTGCGACACTGGAAGAACCATGCCTGTACCCGGAGAACTCACCTTCGTCGCGCCCCGCGGAGCCAAGAAGCCGCCGCGGCATCTCGCCGACCTCACGCCCGCCGAGCGCAAGGAAGCCGTCGCAGCTGTCGGCGAGAAACCGTTTCGCGCCAAGCAGCTCTCGCAGCACTACTTCGCGCGGTACGCGCACGACCCGGAGCAGTGGACCGACATCCCCGCCGGTTCGCGCGCCAAGCTGCAAGAGGCGCTGCTTCCCGAGTTGATGTCCGTGGTGCGGCACATCAGCTGTGACGACGACACCACCCGCAAGACGCTGTGGCGCCTTTTCGACGGGACGCTCGTCGAGTCCGTGCTCATGCGCTATCCGGACCGCGTGACGATGTGTATCTCGTCGCAGGCCGGGTGCGGGATGAACTGCCCGTTCTGCGCGACGGGGCAGGCCGGTCTCGACCGGAATCTGACGACCGCCGAGATCGTGCACCAGATCGTCGATGGGATGCGGGCGCTCAGGGATGGGGAGATTCCGGGCGGGCCCGCACGGCTTTCCAACATCGTCTTCATGGGGATGGGCGAGCCGCTCGCCAACTACAACCGCGTGTCCGGTGCCATTCGTAGGCTCACGGATCCCGAGCCCGATGGTGTCGGTCTTTCGCAGCGTGGGATCACCGTGTCGACCGTTGGTCTGGTCCCCGCCATTCATCGGTTCGCCGACGAGGGCTTCAAGTGCCGCCTCGCCATCTCGCTGCACGCGCCCGACGACGAGCTGCGCGACACCCTCGTACCCGTCAATACGCGGTGGAACGTGCGGGAGGTCCTTGAGGCGGGCTGGGAGTACGCGGCCAAGTCCGGGCGCCGGCTCTCCATCGAGTACGCGCTGATCCGGGACATCAACGACCAGGCGTGGCGCGGTGACCGGCTCGGGCGGCTGCTCAAGAACAAGCCCGTGCACGTGAACCTGATCCCGCTGAACCCGACGCCGGGCTCGAAGTGGACCGCATCGCGGCCGGAGGACGAGAAGGCCTTCGTGGACGCCATTGCCGCTCATGGGGTGCCTGTCACGGTTCGTGACACCCGTGGTCAGGAGATCGACGGGGCGTGCGGTCAGCTCGCCGCGTCCGAGCGTTAGTCTGGCCGGAACACATCTTCATATTCCGACAGGGGAGCGCCACAGCGCTGAGAGTGCGGCACCAAGGACAGGTTGGCCGCAGACCCTCTGAACCTTGCCCGGGTCATTCCGGGTAGGAAGTTCGGACATCACTCAAGCTGTTGCGCCCTGCCCGCAGCCCCTTCAAGGCTGTGGGCAGGGCCGCGTCTCTTCCTGGTCACTCCAGGAGGAATCAATTCAGTGAGCATCACCAAAGTCAGCACCACCAAGGTGAGGACCACTAAGAAGGTCACCGTCACCGCCGTTGCGGTCGGCCTCTCGCTCGTCGCACTCTCCGCCTGCGGCAGCTCGTCGGGCAGCGGTGACAAGGCCGATTCCAAGAGCGTCACGCTTGTCAGTCATGACTCCTTCAACGTCTCGAAGGACGTACTGAAGGCGTTCGAGAAGAGCTCCGGCTACAAGGTCAACGTCCTCAAGGACGGCGACGCGGGTGCCGCCGTGAACAAGGCGATCCTGTCCAAGGACAACCCGCAGGGGGATGTCTTCTTCGGTGTCGACAACACGCTTCTCTCTCGCGCGCTGGACAACGATCTCTTCCAGTCGTACGAGGCCAAGGGCTCGGATCAGGTTCTTTCGCAGTTCCGCGTCGATCAGAGCAAGCATCGGGTCACGCCCGTCGACAGCGGCGACATCTGCGTCAACTACGACAAGAAGTACTTCGCCGACAAGAAGCTCGCGCCGCCGAAGTCCTTTGCCGACCTGGCCAAGCCCGCCTACAAGAACCTGCTCGTGACCGAGAACGCCTCGACCTCCTCTCCCGGGCTCGGGTTCCTGCTCGGCACCGCCGCCCAGTACGGCGATGGAGGCTGGGAGGGGTACTGGAAGAAGCTCAAGGCCAACGGGGTCAAGGTCGTCGACGGCTGGGAGCAGGCCTACAACGAGGAGTTCTCCGGGTCCGCCGGAGGCAAGAAGGCCAAGGGGGAACGGCCGCTCGTCGTCTCGTACGCCTCGTCGCCGCCCGTCGAGGTGCTCTACGCGAAGCCGCAGCCCAAGGAGGCGCCGACCGGCGTCGCGACCGGCACCTGCTTCCGGCAGGTCGAGTACGCGGGCCTGCTCAGCAACGCCAA
Organism: Streptomyces sp. NPDC056486; assembly: GCF_042795295.1. Taxonomy (NCBI): domain Bacteria; kingdom Bacillati; phylum Actinomycetota; class Actinomycetes; order Kitasatosporales; family Streptomycetaceae; genus Streptomyces; species Streptomyces sp. NPDC056486. The sequence goes on along the minus strand of NZ_JBHTSF010000033.1, from coordinate 7,037 downwards.
GAACGAGAAGGGCGGCAAGGCGCTGCTCGACTTCCTGATCAGCACCAAGTTCCAGGACGACATGCCGCTGAACATGTTCGTGAACCCGGTGCGGGAGACCGCCGAGCTGCCCGAGCTGTTCGTCAAGCACGGCGTGAAGATCGACAAGCCGGAGACCCTGGCACCGAAGAAGATCGCCGACAATCGCGAGCAGTGGGTCAAGTCGTGGACCTCGCTCGTACTGAAGTAAGCAAGCCCCGTAAGGGGCTCTCGCGCGGGAGCGCGGCTCGGCTCGGTCTGATGGCCGTGCCCGTCGCGTTCTTCGCGCTCTTCTTCGCCTATCCGGTCGCCGCGATCGTCGCGCGCGGCCTGAAGGTCGGAGGGGAGTGGCAGTTCGGGCGCGTTGTCGATGTCCTCGCGCAGTCCGATGTCCGGCACGTGCTCTGGTTCACCACCTGGCAGGCGCTCGCGTCGACCGCGCTCACGCTGCTCATCGCGCTCCCCGGCGCGTACGTCTTCGCGCGCTTCGAGTTCAGGGGCAAGCAGGTTCTGCGGGCGGTCGTCACGGTGCCGTTCGTGCTGCCGACGGTCGTCGTCGGGACCGCGTTCCTCGCGCTGCTCGGGCGGGGTGGTCTTCTTGATGAAATGTGGGGCGTGCGGCTCGACACGACCGTGTGGGCGATTCTGCTCGCGCACGTCTTCTTCAACTATGCGGTCGTCGTACGGACCGTCGGCGGGCTCTGGTCGCAGCTCGACCCGCGTCAGGAGGAAGCCGCGCGGATGCTCGGCGCCTCGCGGTGGCGGGCATGGCGGACGGTGACGCTGCCCGCCCTCGGGCCTGCGGTCGCCGCGGCGTCCCTCATGGTCTTTCTGTTCACGTTCACCTCCTTCGGCGTCGTGCAGATCCTCGGCGGGCCCGCGTACTCGACCCTCGAAGTCGAGATCTACCGGCAGACCGCCCAACTCCTCGACCTGTCGACGGCCGCCGTCCTGACGATCGTGCAGTTCGCGGCGGTGGGCGTGATCCTCGCCGTGCACGCGTGGACCGTGCGCAGGCGCGAAACCGCGCTGAAGCTGGTCGACGCATCCGCTGTGGCGCGGCGGCCGCGCGGCACGGGGCAGTGGGCGCTGCTCGGCGGGGTCATGGTCACGATCGCTGTGCTGATACTGCTGCCGCTCGGGGTCTTGATCGAGCGCTCGCTGAGCGGGCCCGATGGCTACGGCTTCACCTACTTCAAGGAGCTGACGTCGGCGGAAGGCGGGGCGTTCCTCGTACCGCCGATCGAAGCGGTCTGGAATTCGCTCCAGTACGCGCTCGCCGCCACCGCCATCGCCCTGGTGATCGGCGGGCTCGCGGCGGCGGCGCTCACCCGGAAGGCTGGTCGCCTGGTGCGCGGTTTCGACGCGCTCCTGATGCTGCCGCTCGGGGTCTCCGCGGTGACCGTCGGCTTCGGGTTCCTGATCACGCTGGACAAGCCGCCCCTGGACCTGCGGTCCACGTGGATCCTGGTGCCGCTCGCGCAGGCCCTGGTGGGCGTGCCCTTCGTCGTACGCACCATGCTTCCCGTCCTGCGCGCGGTGGACGGACGCCTGCGCGAGGCGGCGGCCGTGCTCGGGGCGTCGCCGCTGCGGGCGTGGCGGGAGGTCGACCTGCCGATGGTGCGGCGTGCGCTGCTCATCGCCGCCGGGTTCGCGTTCGCCGTGTCCCTGGGGGAGTTCGGCGCGACCGTGTTCATCGCGCGGCCGGACAACCCGACGCTTCCGGTCGCCGTGGCACGGCTCCTGGGGCGGGCGGGTGAGCTCAACTACGGCCAGGCGATGGCACTTTCGACGATCTTGATGGTGGTGTGCGCGGTGTCCCTGCTGCTGCTCGAACGGCTCCGTACCGACCGCACGACCGGGGAGTTCTGATGGGTGTGAGTGTGAGTGTGGGCGCAGGTGCGGGTGCGGGTCTGTTGACGTTGGCGGATGCCACCGTGCGGTTCGGGGCGCGGGCCGTCCTTGACGGGGTCGGTCTGGAGGTCGCGCGGCACGAGATCGTGTGCGTCCTCGGGCCGAGCGGCAGCGGCAAGTCGACGCTGCTGCGTGCGGTCGCCGGGCTCCAGGAGCTCGACGCCGGGCAGGTGCTGCTCGACGGCCGCGACCAGCGGGGCGTGCCCGCGCACAAGCGCGGGGTCGGCCTGATGTTCCAGGATCATCAGCTCTTCCCGCAGCGCGACGTGGCGGGCAATGTTGCCTTCGGGCTGCGCATGCACGGGGCGTCGCGTGGTGAACAGGCCGACCGGGTAGCCGAGTTGCTCGACCTTGTCGGCCTTCCGGGTGCGCAGCGGCGGGCCGTCGCCTCGCTCTCCGGCGGCGAGCAGCAGCGGGTCGCTCTTGCGCGGGCGCTCGCACCGAGGCCGCGCCTGCTGATGCTCGATGAGCCGCTCGGACAGCTCGACCGGTCGCTGCGGGAGCGGCTCGTCGTCGAACTCCGGCAACTCTTCGACGAGTTGGGTACGACCGTGCTCGCGGTCACGCACGATCAGGGCGAGGCGTTCGCGCTCGCGGACCGGGTCGTGGTGATGCGCGATGGACGGATCGCCCAGTCCGGTACGCCTCTTGAGGTCTGGCGGCATCCGGCGGACGAGTTCGTGGCGCGGTTCCTGGGCTTCGACAACGTCGTCGACGCGACGGTCGTGGGTGACGTGGCGGACACCGTCTGGGGGAAGGTTCCGGTGCCGGACGGCGCGCAGGACGGGCCGTGCCGACTCCTGGTGCGGCCTGCCGGAGTGCGGCTCGTGCCTGTCGATGAGGGGGTGCCGTGCGTGGTGACGGCGCGCACCTTCCGGGGCACGCATGTCGCCGTGCATCTGGAGCCCCGGTCGGGGCCGCGCCTTGAGGCGGCGTGTGCGCTGCGGGACGCGCCCGGGGTGGGGGAGACGGTGGGGGTCGCGTTCGATGTGGGGGATGTCGTGGTGCTGGGCTGACCTGGCAGATGCCGTGGTGCTGGGGAGCGGGGGTTGCCGGATTTCTGGCTGGAGCGGGCGTCGGGTGGGTGGAATTTCCCCAACCCCGCCCCTTCCCGAAAACCCGCTCCGGCGCGGGGGCCCGGGGGTGCCGTCGTCACCGGCTTCGCCGAGTTCGTCCTCAAGCGCCGGACGGGCTGAACTGCCCGCCGGACGAGAGGGATGCCAGCGCGTCCGGAGCCTCCTGCACCGTGTCCACCAGCGCGATCCTCGACTCCATCGACCGGCCCCGAGCCAGCGCCTGCAGCAGCGGCCAGGCAGGGAGGTGTTCCGTCCAGTGGGCGCGGTCCACCAGGACCATCGGGGCCGGCTCGCCCCGGGATTCGTAATAGTTCGGCGTCGCCGCGTCGAAGACTTCCTGGACTGTGCCCGCCGCGCCGGGGAGGAAGATTATGCCCGCGTTCGAGCGCGCGAGCAGGCCGTCCTCGCGGGTGGCGTTGGCGAAGTACTTGGCCAGGTGGGTGGCGAAGGCGTTCGGCGGCTCGTGGCCGTAGAACCAGGTGGGGATGCCCACCGACGCGCCGCCGGACGGCCAGCGCTCGCGGATGTCGAAGGCGGCCCGCGCCCACTCGGTGATCGACGGGGTGAAGGACGGCGCCTTGCCGAGGAGTTCGAGCGCCTCGTCCAGCATCTCGTCGCGGAAGACGGACGCGTACGCCCCCAGGTTCGCCGCCTCCATCGCGCCGGGGCCGCCGCCCGTGGCGACCGTGAACCCGGCGCGGGCGAGCGAGCGGCCGAGCCGGGCGGCGCCCTCGTACGCGTCCGTGCCGCGGGCCATCGCGTGCCCGCCCATGACACCGACCACCCGCGCGCTGACAAGGAGTTCGTCGAGGGCGTCCGAGACCGAGTCGTCGTGGATCGACCGGAGCATCGAGGAGAAGACGTCGCCGTCGGCCTTGGTCTCCTGGAACCAGGCGTAGGCGCGGGCGTCAGGAGTCGCCTCGTACCCACCCTCGGCGAGTCCCGCGAACAGTTCCTCCGGCGTGTGGAGAAGAGCGCGGTACGGGTCGAACGGCAGGCCGGGAACGGGTGGGAAGACCAGTGCTCCGGCGGCCCGCACCGCGTCCACCGCGTCCTGCTCCATCGCGCAGCCGAGGAACACCGCGCCCGTGGCGTCGCAGTCCCGCAGAGAGGACGTACGCCCCGTCAGGTCTATCGCCTGGACGCGGCACCCGGCGAGCGAACCGTGTGCGGTGATCTCGTCGAACTCCTCGAGCGACTCGATCTCGCGGTCGCCGCCCGGGAGTCGGGGCGAGGGCTCGGCGGCTGATGCGGATACGGATGCGGATTCGGGAGTCGGCTGCATCCGCCCATGCTAAGCAGGCCGTGCGGCGCGACGGCCGTCAGCCCTGGGCCGACACCCTCAGCCCAGGGGCCGACGCCCTCAGCCCTGCACCGCGGACGGGTCCATCCACATGATTTCCCAGGTGTGGCCGTCCAGGTCGTCGAAAGCGCGGCCGTACATCATGCCGTGGTCCTGCGTCTGGCCCGCCGTGCCACCGATCGCCACGGCCTTGTCCACCAGCTCGTCGACCTTCTCGCGGCTCTCGGCGCTCAGACAGAGCAGCGTCTCGCTGGTCGTCGTCGAGTCCGCGATCTCCTTCTCCGTGAAGTCCCGGTAGCGCGGCTTGCTCAGCAGCATCGCGATGATCGTTTCGCTGATCACGACGCAGGCGCAGTCGTCCGTCGAGAACTGCGGGTTGATCGTGTAGCCGAGCTCCGTGAAGAACTTCCTCGAGCTGTCGACATCGTTCACTGCGAGGTTCACGAAGATCATCTGCTGGTACATGAGGTGTCTCCCGTTGCGGTGAGTCCTGCGTGGTGGCGTGTGCGTTCGCGCCTTACGGAGGGGTAGACATACGTTCGACGCAGAACTCATCGCCCGTCGCGGATTTTCTTCCCGCGAGTTCGGCGGGGGCTGTCACCAGACCGCTCACCAGGCCCCTCACCAGACCGCCCACCAGACCGCTCACCCCACGAGCGGCAGCGCCGCCAACTCCGCGACCACCCAGGTCAGCGGCCCGAACATGGCCGCGAGTGCGCCTGCCCGCAGCGCCGCCGTGCCGCGCAGCATCGACGTCGGCGCCCCGAGCTGCAGCAGCGCGGACGTCGTGTCCGCGCGCGCGTGCTTGGCCTCGATCGCCACCGTGATCACGGTCAGGGCCGCGCAGCCCGCGACGAGCAGCGAGCCGAGCATGGTCAGCGGACCGATGGCGGGGCGGTCGCCGGAGTAGAGCGTGAGCGCCGCGTACGCCCCGGAGCCCACCGCGCAGAGCACCCCGAGCGGGCGCCCGATCCGCCGTGCGTCCTCCTGCAGCCCGCGCCCGGCGAGCAGCCGCATCGCGCCCGGCCGCACCGCTTGCAGGATCCGCCCGCACAGAAACGTGAGGCCGGGACCCGCGAGCGCGAGCCCGATCGCCGTGAGCGTCCACCCGGCGAGCACGCCCGCGGGGCTGCCGGTCAGGCCGCCCGGCATCGTGAGGTCCGAGGCGCCGGGGGAACGGCTCGCGTACGTCTCGACGGCGAGGCCCACCGCAAGGAGCGCGACCCCCCAGGGCAGCCCGCTCGGCGGCGCGGCCGGTGCCCCGGGCCTTGCCGGTCCGTCCTGCTCGTCGCGCGGCTTGGGCGTCCGGGGCCGCAGCGCGGCGGCGCTTGCCGCGGAGGCGGTCAGCGGGACGATGGCGAGCAGGGTGAGCGCCGCGGCGAGGGGCAACGGGTACCCGGCGGCGAGCAGCTCGGCCGCGGCGCCGTCGAACGGCAGGCCGCTCAGATCTCCGCGCAGGTGCAGGAAGAACAGGAGCGCCACCATCGAGCCGAGCGTGCACGCCACGGCCGTGGAGATCGCGGCGAGCACCGTGAGCTTGGCCGGGCCGAGGCCCACCGCGGAGAGCCCGGAGCGCGGCAGGGTCGCCGGGTCGGTACGGGCGACGGTGACGGCGAAGTACACGGTGGCGGCGATCGGCGCGACGCACCAGGCAAGGCGCAGCAGGGCCCCGCCCGACGCGTCCGGGTGTCCCATCGCGTACCCCAGCGTGCACAGGAGCAGGAAGCCGGTGCCCGCCGAAGCGGCGGCGACGAGCAGCCTGCGCAGCTGGACCAGGGGATGGGCCCCGCGGGCTAGACGGAGAGCGAGCACGCGGCCCGGCCTTCCGCGTCGTCGCTGTCGCCGTCGGCGGAAGCATCATCGGGGGAAGGGCCATCGGCGGAAGGGCCGTCGGCGGCGGCACCGGCGTCCGCAGCGGGCTCGCCGCCCGCCCCCGGCAGATGCACCGTGTTCACGCGCCGCCCGTCGAGCAGCGTGACCGTCCGGTCGGCGAGGGCGGCGACCTCCGCGTCGTGCGTGGCGAGGACGACCGTGATGCCGTGCGAGCGGGCCGCGGTGGTCAGCGTACGAAGGACGTGGGCGCGGTCGGCGCGGTACAGCGGCGCGGTCGGCTCGTCGGCGAAGATCACGGACGGCATCGTGACCAGGGCGCGGGCGATGGCGATGCGCTGGCGCTGGGCCTGGAGCAGCGCGTGCGGCCGCTTACGGGCACAGTCGCCGATGTCGAGGCGGTCGAGCCACTCCTGGGCGGCTGTCTTGGACGTCCGGTGCGCCGCGCCGCGCAGCATCAGCGGCAGCGCGACGTTCTCGCGGGCGGTGAGCTCGGGCACGAGGTGTGGCTCCGGGTCGATCCAGCCGAAGCGGTCGCGGCGCAGGCGCTCGCGGACCGCCGGGCTCATCGTGTGCACCGGCGTGCTGTTGAACCAGACCTCGCCGCGCTCGGGCAGGAGCTGGCCGGAGAGGCAGCGCAGGAGAGTCGTTTTGCCGCTGCCGCGTGGGCCGGTGACGGCGAGGATCTCGCCCTCGCGCACGCCCAGCGATACGCCGGTGAGCGCGGGCGAGCCGCTGTGTGTGATGTGCAGGGCGCGTGCCCACAGCACGTCGTTGTCCGGCGGGGCCACCATCACGTACACCTCGGTTCAGATCAGTTTGCCTCCCCCGTACGGGGGAACGAAGGCGGGGCCGATCGGTCACTGGGCACGCTAGGGATCCAGGCAGCGCTGCCT